>CAZVYV010000105.1:0-9288 GCA_964630985.1 uncultured Occallatibacter sp. | reverse complement strand
TGGAGTCGATGGCCACGCTGATGTCGTGAACGGCGGTGACCATGACGACGGGAAGGTTGGGCTGAAGGGCATGAATGCGCTCGAGCAGCGTGATGCCGCTGACGTCGTTCATGACGATGTCAGTGAGCACCAGATTGAAAGTGTTCATCTCGAGAACTTCGAGAGCGTCGCGGCCGTCGCAGGCTTGCTCAACGGTGTAGCCCTGGCGCTCGAGGGCGGCAGCAATCATGGAGCGAACGGACGATTCGTCGTCGACAACGAGAACGCGCGCCGGCTTACGCGCACGTGCGTCGCCTTCGTTTCGCGGGCTCTTCGCAGTGCCCATCGCTTTTACGTCTGCCAAAGATAATGCCAAACGGCAGCCTCCGTTTTATTATGCCCGCGCGGTGCGTGAAGCCTGATGAATGTTCGGGTACCCTCGCTGCGCGCTCGTCCCAGACTACCTACACTGGCGCAGCTTACTGAAACGATTCAATGGCCTCGGACTCGGTACACCGGCGCCGTCACAAGCTTTTGACGCTGGCGCACGCTGAAAGTTCCACAAAACTAACGAGATATCGCCTGCGCTTGCCGACCGCCGCAGGACTGACAAAATGGACGGGGGCAAGTCTTTTCGTGAGAGTATCATCCGGGTTATCCCGTCTCAATCACCCGAACGTGGCACCGTGTTGTGACGAACCTGTAGCATCACTGCCATTGGTGGGGAATGTCGCCCGCGGGCTTATGCTGAGTGATCTCAGCGTAGGCGATGGCGATGTCTGAGCTGAGGTCGGCGGGAATCCAGTTGCGGTCGCGCTGAGGAAGGACGGGCGTGATTTGGCTGAGGGTCTTGCCCGCCGCAACCTGTTGCTGGACGGCCGCATAAAGGTCTTGAAGGAAGAGCTTTTGGCCAAGGAGAATCTCGGGACCGCCGGCCTCGCCGTGACCGGGAAGAACGTGAAGAGGTTGGAGAGCGAGAGCCTGGTCCAGGACGCGCGGCCAATTGGCGAGGTTTGCGTCCCAAAGCTTATTGCGCGGGCCGTTGACGGCTGCATCTCCGGTGCACAGGATGCGCTCCTTTGGCAACCAGACAAAACCGTCGCCGCGGGTGTGCGCCCAGCCGAAAAAGTAAAAGCGAACTTCGCGGGTGGCGTCTTTGAGGACGAAGGGGCTGTCGCGGAAGACGAGTTGAGGGCGGGGAGCGTCCTGAAGATTGAGGGAGCGAACATCTTCGCGCTCGGCCGCAGTGGCGAGCCAACGCCCGGGTTCGTAGCGATCCATTTCGTCGACGACGCCCTGATAGGCGAAGGTGGTGGCTCCGGCACGCGTCCAGATGATGTTGCCATAGGAGTGATCGCGATGCGCGTGAGTGTCAAAGACGAAACGCACGGGCTTGGGCGAGAGCTGACCAACCTGGCTGACAAGTTCGCGGGCGCGGCCGGGATAGTTGGCATCGACAACGATGAGGTAGTCCTTCATCTCGATGACGATGTTGTTGCAGTAGCCTTTGGATGAATCGCCGAGCAGGAACCAGACGCCGGGAGCGATTTTTTGCGCGATAAGCCTGGGGGGCTGCACGGCCCGAGCGGGCGAAGAGAAAAGAAGGGCGGCAAGCGCAAGGGACAGCGAGGCCGCAACGCGTTGCGACATTATGGCTTTTTCGCCTGACGCTTGGCGCGGCGAGCTCCAGCCCAGCCTTCCTTTGTGACTTGACGGCTGCGGCTGACAGCCAGGGCGTCGGAAGGAACCTCTTTGGTGATGCAGGAGCCGGCACCGATGTAGGCGCCGTCGCCGATGGATATGGGCGCAACGAGCGTGGTGTCGCTGCCGACGAATACGCCTTTGCCGATGCGCGTGGCGTGCTTCGAGACGCCATCGTAATTGCAGGTGATGGTTCCGGCGCCGATGTTCGTGGATTCGCCGATTTCGGCGTCGCCAAGGTAGGTGAGGTGGTTAGCCTTGGCGCCTTTGCCGAGGCGAGTTTTTTTCAATTCGACGAAGTTGCCGACATGGGCGTTTTCGCCGACTTCGTTGCCGGGCCGCATGTGAGTGAATGGCCCGATGCGCGCGCCATCGGCGATGGTGGAATCTACGAGGACGCAGCTTTGAAGGATCTGAACGCGATCGCCGAGGGTGCAGTTTTCAATGACGGAGAAGGAACGAATGCGGCAGCCTGCGCCAACGCGCGTGCGGCCGAGCAACTGCGCGAATGGCTCGATGACCGTGCCGGGCGCGACCTCAACATCGGGATCGATGACGCAGGTGTCTGGACGATCGATCATCACTCCGGCTGCGACTAGGCGCGCGACCGCTGCCTGTTGCACGGTGAGCTGCGAAGCATGGCCTGAAGAGTTTGGCGGGGTTGCCGGTTGTTTTGAACTCGTATTCATTTCACTTTCTCCTGGGTTGCTGACTTCTCCTGATTTGCTGGCGGGCGGCGCCGGGAACCAATAATTTTGGCCCGCGATGGGATTGCGTGCAATGAATCACTGCTGCGCACCTGCCGGCGATGGCGAGCCTGTGGGTTGAGGAATAGTGATGTCAATTGGCATTGGCTTACCAAGGCCAAGGGCATTGAGGGGCGGTTTGATTTCCGGACCGTTTCCGACCACGAGGACAGCGAGCTCGTCGGGGTGAATGTACTTTTTGGCGGCGGCGGCGAGATCGGCGAGGGTCACTTTCTCGATGGCGGTGCGATAGGTCTCAAGATAGTCGGCGGGAAAGCCGTAGAACTCGAGTTCCTCGCTTTCGTTGAGGACTTTGTCTTTGGTGTCGTATTGAAAGAGAAAAGAGTTGAGGATGTCGTCCTTGGCGCGATCGAGTTCAGCTGCGGTGAAGGGCTGAGTGTTGAGGGCTGCGATTTCGGCGAGCGCGAGTTTGGTGGCGTCCACGGTTTTCTCGCTCCTGGTGAGGACGTTCACCTGGAATGTGCCGGGATGGTCGTAGTTGAGGCCGAAACCTCCGCCGACGTCGTAGGCGAGGGCCTGCTGGGTGCGGATTTTCACGAAAAGCCGGCTGCCGTAGCCACCGCCCAGGATTTCATTCAAAACCGCGATTGCCGCCGCGTCGGGGTTGCGGCGGTCGATGCCAATGCTCACAATCTGCACGTTGGATTGGTCTACATCTCCCTTGTCGATAAAGTACACGCCGGGCTTGGGGCCGGGGAATTCATCGTGTCGGGGCGACGCGGTCGTGATCGGGGGAAGGCCTTCAAAGGCCGCGCGCACCTTGGCCTCCATGGCCGCGAGATCGAAGTCGCCGTAGATGCCGACGATCAGTTTTTCCTTGAGCGTGCGATCGTGCCAGGACTCGAGATCAGAGAGAGTGACGGCTCCGATGGTGGCCAGCTCAGGCTGGCGAGTATAGGGGCTGTTCGCGCCGTAGACCAGTTTGGCCGACTCGCGGCCGGCGATCGCGTCCTCATCGTCGTTTCGGCGGACGATCGCAGTGGCTTCCTGCTGTTGCGCGAGCTCGAGCTTCTCCGCACTGAATTTGGGATGAAAGAAAAGGTCGACAGCGAGGGAAAAAATCTGGTCGGCATCGCCTTTCAAAGAATCCCATGAGATCGTGGTGGAATCGTCGTCGCCGTTGGTTTCGATGTGCGCTGCTTTCGATTCGAGCAAGTCGTCCATGGCGTCGCCGCTCATGCTCGCGGTGCCGCTGGTTCGCCACGCCTGGCTGTAGAGCTCGACCACGCCAGCTTTTGAAGGATCTTCATCTTCCGATCCGCCGGGAACTAGAACCGAACCGTAGATAAACGGCAGCTCGTGATCTTCCTCGAGAAAGATGACGATGCCGTTCTTCAACTCGATGCGTTTGGGCTGTTGCGGATGAAAGGCGTGCAGCGGAGGAATGGGAATCTGCTCCCATGGCTTGGATTGCTGCGCGGGAGAGAGCGCGCCCGATACCGCGAGCGATAATGCGAAGGCAGCCATGCGCAGTGCGAATGTTTGTGCTTTCCCAGGTCTCAAAATCGAGACCTGGGGCACCCAGTTTCCTGATTCGTTGAAATTGTTCACTGAGCGGCCCCATCCGATTTGCCGGTTGCGGGCGGCGCCTCGGTATCAATCTCCGCGCTGGTTCGGTTGGAGGCTACGAAGATCTGATTTGCGACGCGGCGAATGTCGGCCTTGGTGACTTTGTCGATCTCGCTCAGCTGCAGGAATAACTGGCGCCAGTCTCCGTAGCGGATCTGGTACTCAGCAAGGGAATCGGCGAGGCCCTGGTTGTCGGCGAGTCCGCGCAGAACATCGGCGCGGGCGCGTGTCTTGTACATCTGAAGCTCAGCATCGGTAACGTCTGCGGCTTTGAGCTTATCGATCTCCTTGTGAATCGCATCGCGCATCTCGGCAGGCGTGTGGCCAGGCAGCGGTTCAGCATAGAAGGCAAAGAGGCAGGGATACTTCTCGCCGGGGAACTGGCTGTAGCCTAGAGCATCAGCGGCAATCTGCTGCTGCTCCACGAGACTGCGATAGAGTCGAGATACGCGGCCATTGGAAAAGATGTCGCTGATGGCGTCGTAAACGGCGTTATCAGGGTCGTGGTAGTTGGGACGGTGGTAGCCCTCCATATAGGCCGGCTGGGTTTGATCGCGGATGATGACGGACTTCTCGGCAAACTGCGGCGGTTCGACGGTGGTCATGTCCTCGGGCTTGGGGCCGGCGGGAACGCGGCTGAAATATTTCTCCAGCATCGGCAGATCGGTTTTGGGATCGACGTCGCCGACGATGGCGATGACGATGTTGCCGCCGACGTAGAACTTGCTATGGAAGGCCATGGCCTCAGTGGCCGTAATCTGGTTAACCTCACTGGGCCAGCCAATGTCGCTGCGGCCGTAGTTATGCGCGACGTACGCCGTGGCCAGAAGCTGCTCCTCAAGTCGCCCGGTGGGATCTGAATCGACGCGCATGCGGCGCTCTTCCATCACCACATCGCGCTCCTTATAGAACTCGCGGGGGACAACATCGGACAGGCGGCTGGATTCCATCCACGCCCACAGCTCGAGCCGATTCTCCGGCATGGACCAGAAATACTGCGTGTCGTCGAGGCCGGTCCCCGCATTCAAATTGTCGGCGCCGTTGGCTTCAGCAACTTCAGTGAACTGGTTGGGGATGACATATTTCTCTGCTTCGGCCTGAGCGTCAAGGAAATCGTGATGCAGCAGGACGAGCTTTTTTTCGTCGCGCCCAACCTGCTTCAGGTACTCGGCCTCATAGGCGTCGTTGGCCGCCTCGACCTTTGCGAGAACGATTTTTTCTTGAGCGTAGTCAGTGGTACCGATCTGGGTTGTGCCCTTGAAAGCGAGATGCTCGAACATATGGGCGAGGCCGCTTTCGCCCGACGGGTCGTTGACGTCGCCGGCATCAACGAATGTGGTATAGCTGAAGACCGGCGCGTCATGACGCTCACAAATGACCAATGTGAGCCCATTGGGAAGCACTTTGACGGTGATGCGTTTTTCAAAGCTTTGCAAATCCTGGGCCGAGGCGGCGGCACCTGCCAGCAGAAGGACAAGAAGCCACAAACGGGTTGAAATGCCCGGGACTGACCTATGCCGCATCCAACCTCCTCGAACCAGGACACTGAATTGAAGTTTGTTCGCTCTCTTCCAAGCTATTGCCCGGAGCCTGAGCCGTCAAACATGGAGGCGGTGGGAGGAATAAGGCTCATAGAAGATGGAAAAACGGCCAAGGGTATAATCGGACGCATGGCGGCGAGCGCGGAAACCGGGGAGCAAGCGAGCAAAGGAACAGGGGAGCGAGTGAGCGCGACAAACGACGCGGAACGAGGTGCGGAACTGGGTGCGGCGGTTGCGACGGAAAAGCTCCGCACGCTTGAAGCACGGATCGGTGAATCAGGAAGCCTGATGGTGGCTTACTCGGGTGGAGTGGATTCGGCTTTTCTGGCGGCTACGGCGCATCGCGTGCTGGGCGAACGGATGGTGGCGGTGCTTGCCGATTCGCCCTCGCTGGCACGGCGCGACATGGAACAAGCCTGCGCGTTTGCACATTCGATCGGGATGCCCTTGCGCGTGGTTGCCACTGACGAACTGGATCGCGAAGAGTACGCGCGCAATGATGCAAACCGCTGCTTCCATTGCAAAGACGAATTATTTCTGGTTTTGGAGAAGTTGGCCGCCGGGATGGGCGTTGCGCATCTCGCGTATGGGATGAACGCCGACGACACGCGGGATTTTCGCCCCGGCCAGCGCGCTGCCGAGAACCACGCAGTGCTGGCGCCGCTAGCTGAGGCAGGGCTGACAAAGCTTGAAGTGCGGACGTTGGCCAAGGCGGCCGGCTACCCAGTTTGGGATCGTCCCGCTGCACCATGCCTGAGCTCACGCGTGGAGTACGGCCGCACGGTAACGCGCGAAGTGCTGGAACAGGTGGAACGCGGCGAGGCAAGCCTGCGAGAGTTGGGCTTCAGAGAGATGCGGGTGCGCCACCACGGCGAGCTGGCGCGCGTGGAAATTGCGCGCAATGAGCTGCCGCGCGCGCTGACGATGGAGATGATGGACGCGATTACCGCGGCCCTGAAGCAGATTGGATTCAAGTACGTCACGCTCGATTGCCAGGGGTTCCGCTCGGGGGCAATGAATGCGGTTCTGCCGGTCGAAGTGCTGGCGCGGCGGGGCGCGTAATACGCCGTCACTTCCCTTCTCCAGCCTGAATTCAGTTGTCAGGTCCGACACAATTTAGCCCGAAACAATTTAGAATCACTGGGCGATGAAAATCGGCTATCTGGAGTGCTTTTCCGGGATCAGCGGAGACATGATGTTGGGCGCGCTGGTGGATGCAGGCGTGCCTTTCGACTTGCTCGCCGAGACGACAGCGGCGTTGAACGTCGGCGCGCATCTGGAGATGCGCAAGGTGAGCCGCGGCGGACTGGCGGCACTGAAAGTGGACGTGATAACGCAGAGACCAGAGAACAGAGATCCGAGATCAGATCAAGGGCACGATCATGTCCGCGCTCATGATGGACCCGCACACGAGGCGCACGAACACAACCATCATGACCATGATCATGAACACCACACGCACGATGGGGAACATGCGGACCATGGCCACGAGCACGCTGCGCATCGGTCTCTGAAGACGATTCTTGGCATCATTGATGGTGCGCCGATCAAGGACGCAGTGAAGCAGCGCGCGGCGGGCGCCTTCCAGTTACTCGGCGAGGCGGAGGCGGCGATCCATTCCATCCCGATTGAGACGGTGCACTTCCACGAAGTAGGCGCGGTCGACACGATCGTGGACATTGTGTGCGCGGCGGCGGGATGCGAGGCGCTGGGCGTGGACCGCTGGATGGCTTCGCCCCTCAACGTCGGAAGCGGCACGGTGAAGTGCGCGCATGGTACGTTGCCTGTTCCGGCACCGGCGACACTGGCGCTGCTGGGCGATGCTCCGGTATATTCTGCGGGCACACCGATGGAGCGGGTAACGCCGACCGGCGCCGCTTTACTGCGCATGCTGGACGTGACTTACGGAACTCTACCCGCGATGAGCGTGAAGGCACGCGGCTATGGAGCGGGCGGACGCGACACGCCGGGCGAACCAAATCTACTGAGGATTCTGGTGGGTGAGGCGCAGGAGGAAGCGGAGGGCGACGAGGCGATCGCGGTGATTGAGACAGTGATCGACGACGCGACTCCGCAGCTGCTGGCCTATGTGAGCGAACTGTTGCTGGAGGCAGGCGCGTGGGACGTTTACAGGGCGCCGGTGCAGATGAAAAAGGGACGGGCGGGCGTGCAGATGACGGTGCTGTCGAGTCCCGAATTGATGCCCGCACTGCGCGACTTGCTGCTGCGCGAGACAACCACGATTGGATTGCGCTGGCGGATGGAAAATAAACTTGCGTTGGCTCGCGAGTTTGTGGAAGTCGATACGGAGTGGGGGAAGATTCGAATCAAGGTTGCGCGCTGGCCCTCGGGCGATGTTGCGAACGCGTCGCCAGAGTACGAGGTGTGCCGCAACATTGCGCGGCGGCATGGGGTTCCGCTGAAGCGGGTGACGCAGGAGGCGATGCGCGCGTATGCGGAAACGGAGCGCGCGTTGAGTGAGGAAAAGGGGCGCTGATGGATCGCTCGCAGATTGAAGCGGTGTTGAACGAAGTGCGCTCGGGGTCGACGAGCGTGGGCGATGCGTTGGAACGCCTGCGCAATCTGCCGTTCGAGGATCTGGGCTTTGCCAAGCTGGACCATCATCGCGCGCTGCGTACGGGAATGCCGGAAGTGATCTTCGCGGAGAGCAAAACGCCGGCACAAGTGGCGACGATCTTCGCGCGCATGGCCGCGGCTGGCGGAAATGTTCTGGCGACGCGTGCTTCACGCGAAGTATTTGAAGCCGTGCGCGGCGCGGAATCGCGGGCGGAATTTCACGAGATGGCGCGGGCGATCACTTTCAAGCAGACGGATGCGCCTGCCGGAAAAGGAACTGTGGGAGTGGTCTGTGCCGGGACGAGCGATCTGCCGGTGGCCGAGGAGGCCGCAGTGACAGCACGACTGATGGGCAATACCGTTGAGGTGGTAGCCGATGTGGGCGTGGCAGGAATTCATCGATTGCTGGCACAGCAGAAGACGCTCACCTCGGCGCGCGTGCTGATTGTTTGCGCGGGCATGGAGGGCGCACTGCCAACGGTGGTGGGCGGGCTGGTGCAAGCGCCGGTCATCGCGGTACCGACGAGCGTGGGTTATGGCGCGTCGCTAGGGGGCATCGCGGCACTGCTGGGGATGTTGAACACGTGCGCGCCGAATGTGTCTGTTGTGAACATCGACAACGGATTTGGCGCGGCCTGCATCGCTTCACTGATTAATCATTTGTAACTGCGCTTATGGCCTGTCGTAGAAACGGAAGAACAGCGACGGCTTGGCGACAGGCTCCGCCCTGGCCACAAGCAAGTCCGCCTGAGTATCGCTGAGCGGGGTGAAATCGCGGGCAAGATTTACGTTCTCTTCGAGCTGCGCGATGGTGTCGCATCCGATGATGACGGTGCTCACGGGACGCGAGAGCGTGTAATACATGGCCTCGCGCATGGTGAGCGTACCGGAGGTGGGCGCGGGAACCATTCCCTCCCACATGTGCGCCTGTTCCGAGAGGGGCTGTGGAGTCCAAGTCGAGAGAAGGCGCCCGCGGGCGGGGACTTTCATGCCGATGATGCCCATTTGGCGCTCGACAGCGCGCGGCAAGAGCACCGAGTTGAAGCTATAGAAGTGCGGATCGGCAGCATTCATGGCCATCAAAATCGTGTCGAATGGGTAGCGCTGGATGCCTTCGATGAGCGCATCGGGGCGATAGTGGCCCGTGAGGCCAA
>CAZVYV010000104.1:0-9341 GCA_964630985.1 uncultured Occallatibacter sp. | reverse complement strand
GCCATGCAGTCGGCGTTCTCGGTTCCCGGCCTCACGGCAAGCCCCAAATCGTCGCTGCGCGTCGGCGCGGGAAGGAAGAAGAAAGGATAGGCAAATGGCGATTCACAAAACAAGACATGAAATCGTTAGGACTGGGTACGACGCTCTTCAATTCGGCAAGGCTCATCAGAGAGAGATTCATCGATTCGGCTGTCCGGATCATTGTCTCTACAACCCAGGTTTTTACGAATTAAACTGCAAACATGCAGACGAGGAGACAATAAATCGGATTCTCAGCGCGTCGAAAGGAGTTGTTTATCTGGAGGCGGTGTACCGTCTGTGCGTGCAATGGATTAAACAGAATGAGATCTACAAGAACTGTCAGTGCGGAAATATTGATATGTTTGTGCGCGGGCCAGTGCCAATTTGCCATTGCTCTCCACCTGTCGGATTTACGATTCTCCTGAATATGGATCAGGTGGCTGCTTTGGTCGAACGGGGAGTGGGTGATTCAAGAGCTAAAAATTACATCCGCTCCGCTCTTATCTGGCGGAGGTTGGGGTACAGGGAAGGCGCAGGTCCGAGTAGCCTTCCGTTTCATGCTCCCTATGGATACTCTGACGACGATATTGTTCAGGCAGTGAAAGAAGAGCCGGAAAAAGTTCGCGCCGAGCGAGCTAAAAGAAGGGCTAAATATGCCGCGATTCACGGAGAATTGGCAGCAGTCCAGATGTTTGACGTTGCAGTTTGAGACAGAAAGGATAGGCAAATGTTCAAAGGAAAAGTGGTGTGGTTCTCATCTCAAAAGGGATTTGGATTCGTTCGCAGAGATAGCGACGGAGCCGAGTTCTTTGCGCACTTCTCGCAGATTCTTGCGGACGGTTACAAGAAACTCGACGTGGACGATGTGGTTGAGTTTTCTGTAGGCGAAGGACCAAACGGAAAGCAGCAGGCGGAGAACATTTCGGTTCTCCAGAAGGCGGTGGCGTAAATGGGGATCAACACAAATTGGAGCGGAACCGACGTTCTCGATTCGGACGGAAAGTTTAAGCCGTGGTCGGAATGCAACCCCCGACCCAAGCCAAAGAAGCTCGAAAATACAAAAGAAAACAAGGAGGCCGACAATGGCAGAGCGTCAATTGCAGTTCCAGAAAACGAGCAGTAACATCCAGGCAGCTTTCTTCGATCCAGATACCCAGACCGTGCGCGTTGTCTTCAATTCTGGGCATTCAGGAACGCACCCGGCAACAGAGGAAGAGGCTGTAGCGTGGGAGCAGGCGTCCTCGCCGGGATCGCACTACCACACCAACTTCAAGGCGGCCGGCAAGACGTACAACAAGATCGGATAGGCCATGATACGGGGAGCACATCACAAGCGGTATTTCAAACGCGAAGACGATCTTCCGTTCCTGGTTGTTTTGATCGTCGGAATCTGCGGAACGATCGGTGCAATAGGGCTCGTTATCGTCGTTCTTCTTGGCGTGGCGGCTGCGGTGAGAGAAGCTGGGCATTTGATGGGGTGGTGGTAGATGGCCGGTATTGACGAAAAATATTCATCATCTCTCGCGGGCAGTATGGACGCAGCCGAGAAGTCTGTCCGCGAGTTTTTGGATGCGCTGTTTCCAGAAGAAGACTTCGGGTTCGTGTCCAGTCAATTCCGCGATGCAACAGCGATACGCATCGTCTCCAAAGTAAGGGAATGTGATGCATTGAGGGTAAACTGATGGCCGGCATCCCAAAACGTCGCTCAGGGGAACGTCGGCATTCGTATAACAATCGGTGCGTCGATGCAGAGTTGACGCGCCGCGACGAGAAGGCGATTGCGCTGCTCGATAAGATAGAGCACGACCTTAGAGAAGCGCACCGGAAGACCATGGACGCAATTCGCACTGAGCTTGTTCGTTACTACCGCGCCGAGCCGGGAACCAAGTACGACATCACTGCACGGAAAGGCAAGCGTTGACCGATCCCCGCGACTATTTCCTCGACGACAAGGTGCCGGAGCCGCCGCCAGACAGCGGCCCTGCGCCTATTCCAGATGATCGGAAGCGCGTCGAGTCCTACAACTCGAACGTGGATGCTGTTATGCCTGCCAATATCGACGCGGAGAGAACCATTCTCGGAGCGATTTTGCTTGATGGGCAGGCATTTTCCGAGGCCGCCGAGCAGTTGACGGCCGACGACTTCAGCCTCGACAGCCACCGTCGCATATTCCTGCGCATGTCGGAACTGGTGGACGCCAACCAAGCGGTTGACATCGTGACCCTGGCGAACGAACTAGCGCGCTATAAGGAGGTCGAAGCGGTGGGCGGTGTGGCCTATCTGGCCAGTCTCACTGAGGGGTTGCCAAGAAGGCCGCAAATCTCAAACTACATCGCCATTGTGAAGGACCGCAGTGCCCTGCGCAAGCTCATGGCCATCTGTACCATGACTATCGCGCGTGCCGCGGACCAGAGCGAGTCGGCGATGGATGTACTGGAGTCTGCCGAGTCTTCTCTTCTGGAGATCGCCCAGGAAGCGAATACGGGCAAGCTCCGCACGATCTTCCAGTCGGTCGAAGAGGCTGGCGGCATTGACCCCTATTTGAAGCAGTACACGGACCCTGAAATCAGGCCCGGTCTACAGACGGGATATATCGACCTCGACCGCATGACTGGCGGTTTGCAGAAGTCAGAATTGACTATCATAGCCGCGCGTCCCTCGATGGGAAAAACGAGCCTTGGCTTGAACATTGCAGAGAACGTGTGCTGCGGTACAGATGCGGTGGCCGCCATTTTCTCTTTGGAGATGTCCCGTCCCTCACTAGAGTGCCGCTTTATAGCATCGAGGGCTCGCGTCGATGTGCGCCGGGCTATGGAGGGTATCTATCTTGGGCGCGAAGAGCGGACGCGGCTACAGACCGCACTTGGAAATCTCATAGAGGCTCGGATATTCATCGACGATTCTCCTGCTCTCACGCCGGTTCAACTGCGCGCGAAGTGCCGCCGCCTAAAGAATAGAGAAAAACGTCTCGATCTAGTTCTCATCGACTACTTAACGCTTATGTCCATGGGGCAGAAGACACAGAACCGAGAGCAGGAAATTGCCGGCATCTCGCGCTCATTGAAGGCCTGCGCTAAGGAGCTAGATTGTCCCGTAGTGGCGATGGCTCAACTTAACCGCGAGTCCGAGAAAAGAACCAATAAGAGGCCATTGCTTTCTGATCTTCGAGAATCTGGACAAATTGAGCAAGATGCCGATGTCGTGTGTTTTATCCACCGCGATTCGGTTTACAATCAAGACGAAGAAATGTCCGCAGAAGAAAAGGCAATGGCAGAGATAATCGTTGCAAAGCAAAGGAACGGCCCTACCGGAATCGTTAAGCTCCTATTCATCAACAAACTCACACGTTTTGAAAATCTACTGAGGGATTGACCATGGACGACATCGCAGTAAGCCTCCGCAGGATTCTCGTGGAGGAACTCGGCATCGACTACGCCGACATCACAGACGACTCCACGCTGGCCGAGGACTTAGGACTCGACTCGCTGGAGTTGGTAAACCTCGCTATCGAGTTGGAAAACGTGTTTGACATCACCGTGCCGGATTCATCGGTCACGGCCAACATGACAGTCGGGCAGGTAGCCGACAAGATCAGGGAGTTGAAAGGAGCCTAATGGCAAACAACGAGCGTTACTTGGCAGCGTGTCATGCAATGCAAACTGGCGTGATGACCATAATGCACAAAGAGCCGCGTGGTCTAGAGATAGGCGAGACTAGCCCTAAGCACCTCCGCGTCGGTGTCAACTCAGCAATGTGCGACCATGCGGCCCTGGTGCGTCTGCTGATCGCCAAGGGGCTCTTCACGGAAGAAGAGTATTCCGTAGAGGTTACTGCCGAGATGGAGCGCGAGGTTGAGCGGTATCGGCGGCGTATTGACCCTGAAGGCAGGGTGAATCTAGTTTGATCTTCCCGTAAGGGGAGATGCGCGGGGATGCGTGGAGCATCGGAAGAGGAGCGATATGAAAATCAATCAGACCAAAGTTGTGCCTGTGCAGGCAAAGACGTTATGCCTACACTTGAAAGTGAGCGATATGTTTACTGCCCACATCCTCGATCAAGACGGAAACAAACTCGGTGGCCAAGATGACGGATATGTGCCTGATTTCATGCCGGGGAAACACTACGGAGATTACGTCATTTTGGACATCGACATTGACACCGGCATGATAACAAACTGGACGACGCCAACGGCTGAATCCATCGAAAAGTTTATCGGCAAGGCAGAGGACGAGTAGGTTCCCGCGCATTGACTTCAACGCAGCACAAACCAGACGAGAGGAGAACCACGATGAACGCATATACCGAGATGCCGCGCTACACGTCCCATAAGAAAGTGTGGGCGCTGAAGATTGCGGAAGTGATGGACAACGGAACCGATACCACAACAGACGAGAACCAGATCGTCACGGTACGGTTTGAAGACGAGCGTTACGCTGCTCGCACAATCAACCTCCGCAATAAGCCGGTCCCGGAGGCTGGGTGGTACCTCGTGCAATACGAGGACGGGTACGTGTCCTTCAGTCCTGCCGAGCAGTTCGAGAAAGGCAACACGCTCGACGCGAAAGATTACGAAAACCATCCGCACGTTACCAGCGCCGACCTCCGCAGTTTCACCCAGGCCGACATTGACAACTGGTTTACCTATCACGCGCCGACTCCGGAGCAACTCATCCAGTACGGCGAGATCCGCACGGCGGCCAAGATATTCGCCGAGACCATCAACCGGCATGTCCCGGCTGGCGCAGACAAGACGGCGGCAATGCGCAAACTGCGCGACACGGTGATGGCGGCTAATGCGGCGATTGCCTGCTACGTCGAGCAGTCGCAAAACATCTAGCGCGTTATCAACAGACGAGAAAGGATATCGCTATGACTCAAATCCCCATCAACATTCCTATGGCTTTTGCGTTCGGGGTAGTGGTCGGACTCGGGCTTACCTGCATAATCGTAATTTTCAAGGAATACTGTGAGCATGTGACCATGATGAAACTCACAGCGGAGATGGAACGGCTGAGGGGTGAGCGGGAAGACAAAGAAATCAAGTAACGCACCATCAACAGCAGGAAGGAGACAGCATCATGGCAACAAAGAAGGCAGCAAAGCGCGTTCTGAGCGCAGAGGGACGGCAGCGCATCATCGATGCACAGAAGGCGCGCTGGGCAGGCAAGACGGCGAAGAAGGTTCCGGCCAGGAAGAAGGCGAAGAAGGCCGAACCAACGTTGGTTACGCGCCTGTTTGACAAGTTGTCGGAGGCGGACGAACCCCAGAAGCGGTCCGTCGAGCAGAGCGTAACGACTGACGGCGTGTTTGAAAACCGGCTCGACGCTCTCGACCAGCGCGCCAACGCCAACCAGGACCGCTACGAGGACGCCGAAAGTGCCCTCATCCGCGAGATGAAGTACCACGAACTCCGGGCACAGGAGATCAAGTTCTACCTTCAGCAGTGCGGCTACAGTTTCGACTAGGCCATGAAGTCCGGACCGAAGGAACTTGTCGCTTACCACGCACTTCAACTAGAAAGGGAAAGGAACAGAATGTCCAACACGTCGTTTAACCCATCGGAACTCGACCCGGAAACCGAAGCATCGGCCGCATCGAGAGTCGCCAAGATTCTGGCTGGCCAGCAGCAGCACACCGAACCCAAGCCGCAAACCGAAATCCACCAGGCACCGGCCGCCCACGCGAATCCGCCGGCGCCAACACCTGTCACTCCGCCCGCGTCCGAGCCCGAGCAGAAGCGGACCCGCATGACGGTGGGAAAACTTCTTCAGAAGTACAAGGACCGCGAAGCCGAGGCGGCAGCCGAAATGTCCCAGGTCGAAGACCAACTCAACAAGCTCACGGCGCAGCGGGAAGGTCTCACGGCGCAGCGAGCGTTCTTGCAGGGCCTCATCGCCGAGATCGAGGCGGACTAATATCAGGCAGCCACAACTTTCCGCTTGCAATTCTGCTTTAGCGTTGCTATTGTGGGGTTGCAAGCGGTAAGGTAAGGAAAGGAACGTCTATGCGCAACTCATTTCAGCAAGGCAGTATCATCCTGATTAAGCGCAAGTCTAGTGATTGCTGGCGCTTAAAGTACCGCCTCAACGGTAAGCAGTGCTCGGATTACATCGGCACGATCAAGCAATACCCCACCAAGGCATCTGCCGAGAAGGCCGCTGAGAAGATGCGCAGCATCCTCAATCTCGTACCCACCGAGATCATCACCGTCTCAGACCTCATCGAAAAGTACGAAAAAGAGGCAATGCCCAGCCGGGCGACAACGGCGGCATCGTATCGCTCGATCTTCAAGAGAATCCGCGACCAGTGGGGCGAGATGCGCCTGGACAAGTTCACGCTTGACCTCGTGGCGATTGAAGATTGGCTGAAGGAACTGACCGTCATTGGGCGCCATCCGAAGCCGGGACCGAAGGTGCTGGTATCTCCGCTGTATCGGGCGCAGGTGAAGAACTTGCTTCACACTCTCCTCGAACACGCAATGAAGTGGGGCGCGGTCAGCGCGCAGCGGAACCCGCTTGAACTGGTGAGGCTCAAGGGCAGCACCCGCGCCAAGGACATCGTGATTCTCGCACCTGAGCAATACGCCGCCATTCTCGACGATCCCGAACTTCCAGAAGTGGTGCGCGTGCTGGTGCAGATTCTCGCTGGGCTCGGGCTGCGCATATCGGAGGCGCTGGGCCTGCAATGGAGCGACCTCGATTATGAGGCCAAGACCATCCAGATTCGCCGCAGCGTGGTTCACGGCCTGGCCAACGACACCAAGACATCGAGCTCCGCGGCGAAGTTGCCGCTGCATGACAGCCTGATCGAAGTCCTCAAGGCGTGGAAGGAGCAGGAGGCGTTTCGGTCGAAGTGGATCTTCTGCTCGGAGCGCACTGGCCGGCCGCTGGATAGAGATTGGTTGCGTTCAGAATACTTGCAGCCTGCCGGGGAGCGCGTCGGCGTGCAGGGCCTGGGATGGCACTCGCTACGCCACTTGTTCCGTTCGCTGCTCAGACAGTGCGGGACGCCAATCGAGGCGCAGAAGAGCCTAATGCGCCACAGCAAGCTGGCAACGACCATGGACGTTTACGGCGGCAAGGACAACGTGGAGCATCTTCGCCCTGAGAGCACCAAGGTTGTCGAGATGCTGGCGAGGAGGACTGCGTAAATGCACACCGAAACCGTAAAAATAGCGGACATTCAGATAATCTCTCCATGTATGTCTGAAGATGGAAAGCGCAAGCTAAAGAAGATGCTGGCTGGCGTTAAATCAGAAGCCACAAAAGTCGTTCTATGCCCGGAAGACGGATGGATGGTAACAGTTAAGGGAGGGAGGAAGGTTAAGGAATTCAAAAGTCGAGGGGATGCAACGGTTGATGCTGTTGTTCTGAGCGACAATGAATTGGTTTATGTTTTGGACGATAAGGTGGCACTTCGGAAAGAGATGCTGGCAAGGAGGAGCGCATGAGTGATATCTGGGTAAACGGCGTGGTTGCAGTGCGAGACGGCAAGCCCTACGTTCAACTCTCGAACGAGAAGGGCATAATCGCGCAACTCTCGATGTCCGAGGCCCGGCAGATCGCCAACGACATTGTGGTGATGGCATCGCGGACCGAGGCAGATGCCATGATTGTGAAGTTCTTCGCAGATAAAGGACTGCCAACCGCTTCGCTTGGCATGTTGCTGGTTGGGTTTCGTGACTTCCGCCACGACCTCGACATGGACAAAGCAGAACGTTCTGAAGGAAGTGGGGAGACGATCTAATGGCCCACAAGACGATCTATGTGAAAGACAAAGACTTGCCCCTCTATGACAAACTGGCAAATGGCGAGGATAGCATAAGTTCTCGATTTGCAGCATTCCTCCACTTTGAGGAGAGCATGAGCGACTGCATACACCGTAACGTTTACCAGCAAGAAGGGGACGACCGCTGGTTGGACAAATGGACATGTACCATGTGCGGTGCTGAGTTCTTTCACCTAAACCTAGCCCTCGGAAAGATCACCGCCATGGAATCCATGGCCACCCTGCGCGACCAGTTTGCGATGGCGGCGATGCAAGGGTATATCGGCTGCGATGAGAGCGGCACAACATTCTGGTCAACAGGACCGCAGATGGTTGACGCCGCTAAGAACGCTTATGGTTGGGCGGAAGCCTTGTTGGAGGCCCGCAAGTAAACCACAACGCAGTTTAACCAGAAAACAGGGAGACAGAGAGCATGGCATGGGACGACGAAGAAGACGAGGAGTTGACGGAACTTGACGCAAGTCCGGAGCCGCCTGCGGAATTACCGAAGGGTGCTATCACAATCACACTACAACTCGACAAGTACCTTGGCAGTGGCACACTGGAAAACCTGATCGCCGAAAACCTCACACGCCAACTGACCCCGCTGATTGAAAAGGTGATCAAACAGCGCGTCGAGGAAACCATTCTCAAGGCCGCGAGAGGCGAGTTCTCTAAACACGCTAAAAAGTTGACCCAGGAGTTCTTCGAAAAGGAATTTGAGGAGCACACCCAATGGGGCAGCAAAACCGGCAAGAAGACTACGCCGATGGAATACTTTGGCGAACTATTCAATCAGTACATGCGGCAGACAGTCAATGCAGAGAATGGTCAAGACAGTACCTACAGCGGTGCAGTGACACGAACTGCCTACATCGTCCGCTCGATGGCTATTGCCCCACTCAATGCCGCGATCAAAGAGAAGGTCGGAGAAGTTGCCGCCGAAGCCAAGAAGCAGATTCAGGACTCCGTGAGCCGGTACATTGCCGATCAACTGACGCCGCAGATGCCGAATGTCCCGCAGTTGCCGAACGGCAAGTAACTGCTCCATAATCTATCCCAAACGTGGGAGTTTGCAGGCAATTTGCGGACTCCCATTAGTTGAGTCGGACACAAAGGTTTTAAGGAAAGGAAGAGGAATATGTGCAACTTTTTCAGCGCAGTATTGACGAAGGACGAGGTTTTCTGGGGAGAGTCTGATTCTCACGAGGAGATCATCCAAGGCGAAAACCAGAAGCATAAGCCGTTGCACGCGGATGGATCGAGAGGACCGAATATCCTGCGCACTGAACTGCGGCCATCCGTGCGGACAAAGCGGCTCGAAGACTTCGACTCCTACGACTTTGTGATCGACCAGGATATGATGCCGTCCTGGTACGAGAAAGCGGACGCGGATGCTCGTACTCGCGTGGCGCTCAAAGAAAGATTTCCAAATGGCAAAGTTGAGCGCGTCGGGCCGCTCGCTATTCCAGAGAAATCAAAGATTAAGGGGAAATGGCTGACCAGCGTGGGCGGCTACCTCGACGTGCGAGCCGACTTCCAGGCCCCGGTTC
>CAZVYV010000103.1:0-9408 GCA_964630985.1 uncultured Occallatibacter sp. | reverse complement strand
TGTGGAAAGGGGGTGTGCGGCCCCTGCGCGTCGATCTCAACTGTCTCCTGCGCTTTGACGGTGATCCCTGCAGTAGGGATGACGGCGAGAAAGCACCAAACACACAGCCTGATCATGGATTGTGGCATATGAGAGTCATGGTACATTCGCGGACGGATCAGAACGAAAGGTTCTAACCAGACCCGGCTCACTTTCAAAACAAATCAATCACCGGAAGTTCAGAACTCAATCCTCGCAAAAAACTCTACCACTCTGCCGTTATCCGCGGCAGGCGCCAATCCGAAAAGAGGGTTGATCACGTTCGTCCCTGCCGTTGGGACATTGGAAATCAGGGTTTCCGCGCTGCCAAATGAGAGTGGCGTCAGGTTGGTCAGGTTGAAGATGTTGTAGAGGTTGGCCTGGAAGCGGATCAGCGCTGGGTGGTCGCCCAGGCTGAATGTGACCTGCTTGGCAAAGCTCATGTCCACGTCTTTATAGCATGGCCCGTTAAACGAGTTTCTTCCCACTCCTGGAGGTCCCGGAGTCCCATAGACAAAGTAATTGGCGCCGCCTAACGGAAAATTCGAGCCATGTTCGTAACTGCTATTCGAACAGCCATTCAGCGCGGGAACACTCGCCGGCGCTCCCGAATTTGGCCCGTACCCAGTGGGTCGCGTCGGCTGAATCGTCGAAGCGCCGTTCACTAGCGCCACTGAGGGCACGCCGATTACCGGCGTCCACGGAAAACCCGTGTGCATCGTAAAAACGCCATTTGCCTGCCAATTCCCGAGCACATTCTTTATCAAGCCATTTCCCTTCGGGCTTGGCACGGTCCAGGTTCCCTCCAGCGAGAACCGCCCGCGCAGATCGAAGTCCGAGGGACCATATTCCGCCCGCGGATCGGCTGGGTCCGTTTGATTCGAGAGGAATCCCGGGCCCTCCTCGGACGCGTTGTCCATGCTCTTCGACCATGTATAGACGGCACTGAAATCCAGACCATGCTGTAACCGCTTCTCCAGGTGAGTATTCATCGCGTTGTAGTCGGTGTGAACATCCGCCGTCGGCACATATGCCGCGAAAAACGGCGTCTGGTTCACGCCGGGCGCGCACGCTCCGCCGGACGCGCAAGTCCCGTTCGACTGCGGGTAAAGAAAGTTCTGATCCACGAGCCGTAAGAAGTGAAAACCGGAAGAGCCCTGATATCCGATCGTCAATGCCATTTGCCAGGGCAACGCGTATTGCATGTCGAAAGAGTATGTGTACAACGGCGGTTGTTTCACGTGGGGCAGGATGCTGTAAGTTTCGATCTGAGGGGTCGATGGGGTGCCACCAGGCGGCGTGAAAGCATTCGGAGTACCAGTCGCCGGGTTCACTCCAACAGCCAGATTTGAGTTGGCTGCATAGCTGAACGGCGAGTCGCTCGTTCCGTATTCGAAGACGATTCCCGTTCCGCTGGCCGTGGGCGCCGTCGACTGAAGGCCTGCGCAGCAAAGCCCATAGTTGAAGTATCCTGGCCCGTTTTCATATGCCGGCGAAATCGGCTCTTCGTCAAAGTTGTCGAAGCTTACGCCGAAGCCACCCCGAAACACAATTTTCCCGTTGCTTTCTGCGGGCTGCCACGCAAAGCCGATCTTCGGCGAAATCGCGTCGGGAGTGTCCGGATAGTAGTGGTTTACGAGCGCAAACTTCGAATTGATGATCTCGAGCCCCGGTGTGGCCGAAAGCACGAGATCGTTCACTGCTGGCCCCTTGTTCGTGAGCGCGCCGAAGAACTCATACCGCAGCCCGAGGTTCATTGTGAAATGCGGCGCCATCCTCCAATCGTCCTGGACAAAGCCCGCGTAGTAGTAGCGGCGGAAATAGCGCTTCGCGTCGCCAACTCCGCCCGTGGTCGGGTTTGCCGCGATACCTTCATAGAGCGGCGCATCGTTGGCCGCGTCCCAGATTCCCTGGAAAGCGTAATTGGGCCGCGCCAAGCCCGAATCGTTGTCATTGTCCTGCTCCTGCCGCGCTACAAAGCCGATACGCAACGACTGCGGGCCCCAAGTCTTTGTCAGCAAATCGCGAATCTCGTATGTATTCTCTGCCGCCGTGTACGGCGTCGTGGTTGCCGAGCGAATACTCAAGTCCATCTGCCCGAATCCATAGTTCTGCACGTACATGCCCGGAACACCCCAGTTCACGATGTTCGCAGTGTCGGCAATCTGGTTGTCGGCGAATCGCGTATTGTTTGCGCGCACTTCGTTGATGAGCGTAGGTCCGAATGTGTGAATATAGACCGCCGATATCGAAGTATTGAAGGGACGGAACGGGAGAATCGTATCCGGCGCCGCGCCCGCTGAGGAATCGAAGGTCGATTGATCCAGCTTCTGCGTGAAGAATTCTCCAAAAACCTGGTCTCTGTGCGAGACGTACCAATCTCCCCGCGCATGAAGCTGTGTGCCACGGTACGTGCTCGGAGTTTGGATCTGCGCGAATTCGAGGTCGGGGACACCGTCCAATCCCGCGCCAGTGAAAAGATTTGGAGTCGCGGTAGTGCCGTTGGCGTTCACATTCGGCAGGTACTGGCCGTCGCTGCCGCCAAAAGACCCGATATCAAATCCGCCTGCAACCGGCGCGCACTCTGTCTGCAACGCGCTGCAATTGCCGGGGAGAACCGCGCGTACGACTGCTTGTCCAACAGGCTTCGTAATGGTGCCCGCCACCAGCCCGCTTGGCCGCGCCCCCATCAAGCCCGCGTACCACTGCGAAGTGGGCACATAGGTCTCGCTGAACGACTGCAACGCACTTTTGACCGCTTCGTAGCTCGCAAAGCCGAATATCTTGTCCTTCCTGATCGGCCCCCCCAGGCTCGCGGCCCATTCACGTTGTTGCAGGTCGTCGCGAATCGGTGGCGCAAAAACGCCTGGCGTGCTGGTTGGCCCGCCGTAGGGCTGATAGGCATTCAAGCCAGGTTCATCGTATTGAAAAAACGCGCTCCCGTGCAGTTGGTTCGTTCCGGCCTTCGTGACGGTAAGGATGTGCGCTCCCACGCTCCGGCCCAGCGTAGCGTCATAATTCGACGCAACAATGCTTATTTGATCAACGGATTCAATACTCGGCGTCACGATCGTCGAGCCGCCGTGCAGCAAGCTGTCAACGGTGACGCCATCAATTTCGAATGTATTTGAGGTCACGCGCTGCCCCGCCGCGGAAATTTGAATCTGGTTCTCGGTCTGGAAAATGCCGTAATTCGATTGGTTTTGGCTTGTGTTGTTCGGTAGCGTCACTGCGCCGCCGCTTCCGGACCGCGCCGAGTCGCCTGTAATACCGACACCCGTCCTCAACAATTCGTAGGGATCGCGGCCGAACGCCGGCAGCCGAGTCACGTCTTGCGTCGAGATTGTGCTGGAAGTGTTTGCGTCCGACGTGTCGAGCATCGGAGTCATCTCGCCGTTTACGGTCACCGATTGCGCGGCCACGCCAATTGAGAGCTTCATATCCAAAGTGCGCGGAAGCTCCGCCGATACTGCCACATCGGTATAGGTCTCGTCTTTGAAACCAGTGGCCGTCACCTTGACCGTGTAGTTGCCGACTGGCAATTCGCTGAATTTGTAGAATCCGGATTGCCCCGTGGTCGTGGTCCTTTCGTCCCCGGTGGCCGGATTGGCGAGCGTCACGGTTGCGTTCGGAATCACTGCATCGCTAGTATCCGTTACTGTGCCGGACAAACTGGCGCCGAATTGCGCGAAGAGCGGCAGTGCCGCCAGCAGTGCTGCGAGGATCGAAATGCATCGCAGGCCCCTTGCAATTTGTCTGGGTGTGAACGAGGCCGGAATCTTTGCCAGCTCGAAATCGAGTTTAGAGATGATGTTTGAGGGAAAGGGCATCTGAGGTCTCCATATGATTTGGCCGCTTGTCCCTGTCGTGTTTCCGCAATGAATCCCACACCGGTTTGGAGGATTCAGAATTCTGTATGGGGCTGCAGCTCGTTGAATCTGCGCGAAGCCTCCGACAGATCGACACTCAGATCACTTCGCTCCTCAGAGGGTCTTGCAGTTCTCGCGTGCTATTCGATCAAGCGGCTTGCTCAAGGCATTGCTCGTACCAATGGCTT
Organism: uncultured Occallatibacter sp.; assembly: GCA_964630985.1. Classification (GTDB taxonomy): domain Bacteria; phylum Acidobacteriota; class Terriglobia; order Terriglobales; family Acidobacteriaceae; genus Telmatobacter. The sequence goes on along the minus strand of CAZVYV010000103.1, from coordinate 5,333 downwards.
TCAAAAAATGGCAAATGCGCAAATTCGAGTTCTTCAACGACTACCAGCCAGGCGTTTTGCCCTCGGGCTGGACGCCCGCTCGCGTACGAGCTATGCAGCTGCTCGTTCAAGCCAAAGACCTCCGCGTGTTACTTTCCTGATCGCGGTAGGAATCTCCTCAATTGGACAATCCGTTAGAATGACTCCCTTGGCTCCGCATCGCAGCGCACCATCAAGAAATGCACGCTCCTTGTGGCTCGTCACAACGATCACCCTTGTCTTCTTAAATTGCGCCACAAGTTGTTTGAGAGCCCCGAATTCATCGTGCAGAATCTCCGCGTTCACCAACAGAACATCCGGAGGGTGAAAGCGAACAGCTTCGGCGAGACGCCGTGGATTCTGGCATTCGGCGAGAATCCTAATATCACCCTGATTGGCGACCGCACTCCGCATTCCGATGAGCGAAAGTGGTTGATCGTCCGCGATAACAACATCGATATCGGCCATATAATTCACTCCCCCGGCACGACGGATCGCCACCCGTGGTTAACTAGGTCAAAGTGTTTTCCAACGCTATGAAAGTCGAACCATCGACTCAGTGCCTTTGCTCCAAGCGTGTCAGGGGCGAGCTTACGTTGTCACACATGGTCCGATTTGACTTGATGCGCCTGAATTTATGAGCGTTGCAACTCTCTAACATGGGCCCCGGCTTCATACCAGCTATCCCCACGCGCACTTGCACTATCGCAATCTTAGAAGCCTTCTCTTGAGAATTGGTTGGCTTAGTTCACTTCGTTCAACGTGGGCATCTCGGTCGCCGCGTCGCTCATCCAAATTGGTTTGCAGCGTAAGTAAACGGCGCCAGGAAGAAGACTAGATGCGGTTCGGACGCGATCCATAAATTCACTGGTCTAAGGGGTGCATTCCATGCGATCGATGATGCGCGATTTCACTTATGTCACCTGCCTGCTCGTGATTGCATTGGTATTTGCTCTGGCATGGCGGAGCCCATTTGTCCAGGCAAGCTCGTCTCAAGAGCCGGTGCGAGCACAATTCCACCAGCCTGGCAATTAGAAGAGGGCGTTTAAGGCACGGCGACCTTCGCAAAGCCAACAATACACAGCTGCTCACGTTCCGATCGAACGCTACGGCGAGACCGTGTTTGCAGGAACAGCTGGAACGGCTGCCTCGGCAACAATCTGATCCATCGGTAACTCCAACGCGAAGGGCGTGGCTGTGCCCTGATCCGCATGCACCCAGATCCCGTGGAACGCTCCCTGCAATTCAGGGTGCATCTTCAATAGTGCTGACATGACCGAGGTTACCTGTCTCCGCGCGGCAATCGGATCGCGCAACTGCATTGCCTGGGCCCCGTCAGGCGTGTAGTGAAAATCCAGGTCGAGCCCTCCCAGTGCTGTCGAAGTGTCAATCGCAGTCGCTGTAATCAACTGGCCCTGCGCATAAAACGTCATCGCCGCTTTCTCCGGTAAATCGGTAGGTCGAATCTGATCAGCTTCGCGTTGCAGCTTCTCGAGGTTGGGACTCGACAGGAAATCGAGGGGATCGAGGAGGTTAGTGGCGATGCGATAGTAAAGCCATGCGTTCCAGTTCATCTTTGTCTGTGCGTATTTGCGCGCCGTCACCCAGTACCACAATCCGTCGTGGTCCCCCTCTGTCATCGGCTTGACAAATAGGCCCGCAAGCAGCCAGCGGCCATCTGCGGATTTCGACAAGATGAGGGATAACTGCTGTGGATGTGGTACGCCAGTCGCGTGAACAATAGCCAATGCGTAGGTGCCGGCAGGCAAAGCGGGAAAGCTCAGGGACACGACTGGCGATCCGCAAAAGAAATCAACCGGCGTAGAGCCCGTTGACGGAGCGCCGCCGGAATTGTCCGAATCGTCAAGCAAGTAAAGTTGATCCACCGTAATCGCTGCAGGCTGTACAAGCGGCTGCAGGTGGCTCACCGAACTGGCGATTCCGTCGAAGTTCGCGGCCAGGGAAGGAATCACGTCGTTTCTCAGAACTTGAGTGTTATCCGTTTGTATCTGCAAGAGCAATGTGCGGGCAGTGCTTGTTAGGTCGTCGCGCATAGCCGGTGTCATCTGTGATTGCGTTAAGCAGGAAGCGGCGAACGCACTGGCAGTTTGCATTGTCACCCAAAGAACAATCAGAAGCCCCACAATCCTTCTCGCTCTGGCAAATCTCATAACCATATCGGTGCCCTCATCTGAATGCAATCTCCCTGAGATGCTGACTTGTGTCCCTCGTCTCTTGAGCCAGCGCAAGCGAAAGCGCCATTTCGGCGCGGTCCAGAACTTCCTTCTCGACATCGCGTACCGGCAATGGCGCGACGGTCCTCATGCAACCGATCAGTTCGCTCAGGTCAACATAGGACTTTCGGCTGAATTGGAGAAATTCAAGCGGGTATTCGGGCTTACGCGCGCGAGCCTCCATCGGCTCCGCGTCGAGCAGGAAACTGATATGCGGCTGGGGAACAAACTTGATAATCACGCGTGCGTATGCGCGCATGGCTGCGTTCTCCAGATTCAGGTTCGCCAGCTCGTCGTAAATGAACCGGTCGAAGATCACGACATCGAAATCAGACCGCAAAGCTCTTTTCATCAACGATCGAGTCGAAACGGCGTCCGCGAGATAGATGCCAAGGCGCAACGCCGTCATCAACCATGAGCGGACATTCTTGTCCCGCCGCGTGATCGGTGCAGAAGGAGTTCCGATACCCTGATCTCCCTTGAAAATCCTGTGCGCGGCGCCTTCGCGCAGCCCTTTGAATCGGGCCACATCATCCCAGAAACTAATCAATGAACAGCGTAAGTCCGCTTGCTCCATCTTTGCGCAAAGTCGCCGGATTTGTGTGCTCTTACCGGCGCCGTCAATTCCGGAAAAGCTCACGAATCTTGTTCGCGTATTTCTCTGTTTTGCGCTCATTGTTGGTCACCGTTGAACTTGGGTAGCGATCGAGTGGTCCATCAACGCGGCTGGCTGGGCGTTGCGTGCGTCAGCGCTACGACGGTTCCAACGGCAACGCAGGCTGCAACGACCACGGCCACTCTGATCAGAATGATGTGCACGCGCCGCTGCTTTGCCGGCGCGATCGCTGCACCGCTCACTCTTGATCCCGCCACCCCTGTACCTTTCACTGCAGGTGCCGCGGCTGTTCCAACTGGTTTAGCCGGACCGCTTTGGTCTTGCGTGGGGCTTGTGGCATCCGCGCCGCCCGTTTGCGAAGCCGCGGAGCTGCCTTGAGAGTCCTTGCTCGGCGCGCTTTGTCCGCTGCTCCCTCCAGCTCCCGCCGCCGGCGCGGGGTTATCGGGTACGGTCGGCCTTCCACCGGGGCTCTGCGTCGTTGTTTGCGATGTGGAACTGCCCTGCTGCGTGATTACAGGAGTTGCGTCTTGCCCGGTCGCAGCCTCCTGCCCAGGCAATGGCGCTGCCCCGGCGATGGGACTCGCAAGCAGCAGTACCATGCAGACGGCGATCGGCTTTTCTAGGAGCCAGCTGGTGATTCTCATGATCCTTTCTGGATTCGTACCCACTTTCTGCCGTAAGAAGGCGACGATCTTGCTTTAAGCCGCGTTTTCAGAAATCTGGCCATCACCGTCCTGGGCATACTCGATGGCGCCCAAGCCAGCGGAGCGCTGATGAAAGCTGTTTACCGCGTCGTCATTCGAAGCGTAGATCTGAAACAGGCGGTCCGCGCCGATCAATTTGAGCATCAGCTGGGCCGACGGAGATACCGCTGCGAGTCTGGCGTCTCCGTTACGCTTCATGGCTTCTTCCAGGCAGGACAGGAGCAAGTGAAGTACAGGCTTGTCCATTTGACTTAACCCGGAACAGTCAAGCACGAGGCCAGGGCGCTTATCGCTCATGCGATTCTGTATCCTTCCCAGGAAGAGCCGTCCCTGGTCCTCGCTGGTTATTTCTGGAAGCTGCTCGATGGTTACTAACCGCCTGATCGCCATGTTAGTGCTCCTAGTTTATTTAGCTTTGGTCCCAACTTGCCGCTAAGGTTGAACATCATTGGACTGAGCTAACCTGGTCAGCGTGCCCGCTGGCGCATTTCCCAACGGAGAAGGTCTTACGGAGTTTTGTGTCAGCTCACTGTAATCGCCAAAGACGCGTTCAAGCTCCGCCTTGGGATCGCGAACCGCCCGCGCTAATATGTGCTTTCCGTAACGAGTCAAGGTTGCTGGGTTTGTCTTATACCAACAGCATTCGGTCATTCGCGGCGAAAAGCCGCACATAAATCGAAGTTTCGATAGTCCGGCGGGCGAAGATAGCAACGCTGCTACCAGTCGATGATTGCCATCCAGAACTGTAAGAGGCCCACGCTCGTTAATACCGAGAAGGATCACAGTGCCGAATTCACCATCTCCTTGCGCAATTTGCTCTTCGAGGGCGGCAATCTTCGATAAAAACCGATCGTCGAGAATGTGTTGGCCGGTGCGTAAACCTTCGGTGACCCGGACGACTGAATAATTGCCCCGCGCCAACTTTCGCCATTCGGACCGTGGAAATACTCTGATAAGGTCGAGGGCATCCTCATTGACTTTCACCTCATGCCATTCGGTTTTCCCGGGGATCTCCTCCCAGAGCGAACGGCGCTTGGCGAGCAGGAGCGCGCGGCGTTTCGCAATTGCGTCCGCGTGGCGCTGATGGGGTTCGGATACAAGTCCGTGCGCCTCATCCAGGTCGCGAAAGTCGGGATGGTTTAGATCGCTGTTCAAGAATTCAGCTATCACTTCATTTTCCGTCACCGGCCGTAGTAGGTTGACCGGACAGCAATTTGGCGCTGCCTGTAGGATTTTCGATGTTGCCAAGGCATCAATGAGAAACGTTATTGCAACGACAACGAAAAGTGCCGACAGCACCGCCAATTGAACCATGATGACCTGGTGCAGTGATGAATGGAATTGATAGATTCCCGCAATCAACATGCCGCTAAAGAGCAGTTGAATCCAGCTCGTGTTCGCGATCTTGTGTGCCATCTCGAAGGTGATGACCACCGCGCTGATTGAATAGACAACAGTTTTAAGGGCGTAGAGAGATGAAAGGTAGGGAATGTCGTACTTTCCTGTGATTTGGAATCCTGGCCCTAGCATTGTCGTCCATAGTCCGGGGGGTGCAATCCACATGGCGAGGGCGACGAAGGAGCCAATACCCAGCACCAGCACAAGCGGCGTGGCGATCAAGCGCAGATCTTTTCGCTCCTCGGCCCGAGTGCCGGCCACAATCGGGAAAGTGGAATTGACGACGGCGGCAGAGAGAACGAATATCACGCGGCCGACAAGTCCGACAGCCGCGTAAAGGCCAGCCTCCCGCGCCGGGAAGAT
>CAZVYV010000102.1:0-9422 GCA_964630985.1 uncultured Occallatibacter sp. | reverse complement strand
CTGGGTCGGCCTGCTCTGCGGAGCCTCCGCCATCTATACCGGCCTGGCGCAGGTATTGAACGAGGTGAACGGCAAAACCGTGTGGCCGCTCGGGCCTGTGGCGAGCAGATAACTTCGCGTCCGTGCTCATCGAGAGGGATTGCTGACTCCACGAATCCCTCGATCGATTGATTCGCGCAATTTACGCTACAAACCAATCCCACTGCTCTTTGGTGAGCGGGACAACGGAGAGTCGTCCGATGAGAAGCAGCGGCGAACGCGCGAAGAGCTTTTCCACTTTGATTTGCGGGAGAGTTTTCGGGAGCTTGAGGCGTTTGCCGGCCTTGACGCGCACGATAGGGACCTTGGGATCGCTTGCATCGACGCTCACGACCGCGCCAGTGCCCACTGCCGTGCGTTCGTCACCGGTGTGATAGAAGATCCACTTCGTTCCCGGCTTCATCTCGCGAAGGTGCTTTACCGCGGCCGGCGCGGTCACGCCATCCCATACTGTCTCGCCGTCGCGCACGAAATCGTCGAAGGAATAAACGCCGGGCTCGGATTTGAAGAGGAAGAAGGACATAAGCAGTTCACAGTTCGTAGTTCATAGTTCTTAGTGACCCGGGGCCGACGGTCAGTTCGCAGCAGACAACTGAACGGAAGCCAAGCAAGGTTTTTCTCTCGTCCCTATTCCCCATTGGCTACTCCCTGTCTTTCTACTCCCTGCCCTTTTTGCGGATCTCGATGTTGAGGCGCTTGATCTTCTGGTTCAGTGTGGAGAGCGGGATGCGGAACTGCTCGGCGGCATCTGTCTGGTTCCAGTTACAGCGCTCGAGCTTCTCGATAATAATGCGGCGCTCGATGACTTCAAGGATGTCAAAGAGCGAGGAGTTCGGGTTGTGCTCGAGAAGCGCGTCCTGGAAGCTTCGGCCGGTGATGTGCCCGGGGAGGAGTTCGGCGCCGATCAGAGGACCGGATGAAAGCACGACGCCGCGCTCGATGGCGTTCTCGAGCTCGCGGACATTTCCCGGCCAGTCGTAATCGATGAGAGCGCGCATGGCGTCAGCGGAGAGCTTGCGCGGGCCGAAGCTGTTCTCATTGGCATAGAGATCCAGGAAGTGTTGGGCGAGAAGCGGAATGTCCTCGCGGCGCGCGCGCAGCGGCGGAAGGTCGACGGTGATCACGTTCAGGCGATAGAAGAGATCTTCGCGGAAGTGACCATCGCGCACCGCCTGACGGAGGTCGACATTCGTCGCGGCAAGAATGCGCACGTCTACCTGGATTTCTTGAATGCCGCCGAGGTGCATGAAGCGCTTGTCTTGCAGCACGCGCAGAATCTTGGACTGCGTGTCGAGGCCCATCGTGGCGATTTCGTCCAGGAAGAGCGTGCCGCCGTTGGCTACTTCGAAAAGACCTTTCTTGGAAGCGACGGCGGAAGTGAACGCGCCCTTAACGTGCCCGAAGAGCGTGGACTCAAGCAGTTCTGAGGGCATGGCGCCTGTATTGATGGGAACAAACGGCTTGTCCTTTCGGGGTGAGTTGGCGTGGATAGCCTTGGCGATGATCTCCTTGCCCGTGCCGCTTTCGCCCTGAATCAAAACTGTGGAGCGGCTGGGAGCAACCTGTGCCACAAGATCGAAGACGCGAAGCATGGTATCGCTTTTGCCTACGATGTTGGCGAAGTTGTAGCGCTGTTTGAGGGTGCGCTTGAGCTGAAGATTCTCTTCCTCGGCGCGGTGACGTGCAACGGCGGAGCGGATGTCTGCGAGCAGCTTTTCGTTGTCCCAGGGCTTCTGGACGAAATTCTCCGCACCGGCTCGAATGGCCTCGACAACGTTATCGACTGTGCCATACGCGGTGATCATGATGATGGGCACGTCGGGCTGGCGCTCCTTGAATTGCGGCAGCAGCTCAAGACCGCTTTGGCCCGGCAAAGCGAGGTCCAGCAGGACGAGGTCGAAGCTCGACTGGTCGAGCATGCGCAGGCCTTCCTCGCCGTTGGCCGCGGTCTTCACGGCGTAATTCTCGAGGGAGAGCAACACCTCGAGCGATTCCTGGATTCCGGCCTCATCGTCGACAACCAGAATCGAAGCAATAGGCGAGGTGCTTTCGAAAGCGGGCACAGACAGAGTCGCGTTCATGGGCGGTGCATCCTCGGTGGTGGGCTCAGGCATGGACAGAATTCCTCAACAGCGGAAACTCGAGATGAAATGTTGTGCCGGAGCCGACCGCGCTTTCGACGTGAATTTTGCCGGCATGCTCCTGAATGATGCCGTAGGAAACAGAGAGGCCAAGGCCGGTGCCGCGGCGGTCGCCGGGCATGTTCTTGGTGGTGAAAAAGGGATCGTAGATGCGCTTCAGGTTCTCCGGCGCAATGCCCGAGCCGGAGTCGGAGATAACGGCCTCGACGTGGCTGTTGACCAGGGTGGCGATCGTCACGCGCCCGCCTCCGGGCATCGCGTCCTTGGCGTTCAGCAGCAAGTTGAGGAAGACCTGCTGAAGCTTGCCAGGATTGCCGTGAATCGGCGGCAATTCGTCGGCCAAATCGAGATCGACAAGAATCTGCGCCGTTTTGAACTGGTGCTCAAGGAGCGACAGAGTGTCACGAATCACCTGATTGAGATCGGTGGAACGAAACTCGGTTGTTGACGTGCGGGAAAAGTTGAGCAACCCATTGGCAATTTCGGCGGCGCGGAAGCTTTGCTGCGTGATCTTGTCGAGCACAGGGCCGAGGCGCGCATCGCCGCGCAGTTGCTTGGCCAGCATCTGCGCGTAGGAGGAGATAACCGCGAGAGGCGTGTTGATCTCGTGGGCGACGCCGGCTGCGAGCAGCCCGATAGAGCTGAGCTTGTCTGCCTGGGCAAGCTGCGTTTCGAGCGTGACGCGCTCGGTGATGTCGTCGACCAGGATGATGCGGCCAACGGGAACAAAGTCGCGCGACAGCAGCGGCGCAATGGCGATGTTGGCGGTGCGCAACTCGCCGGCGCGCGTGGTCAGACGGAACTTGTAGAGGTGGTGCACTCCCTGATCGTTGCGGAACCCTTCTAGCGCCTCGATGAACTCCAAAGGAAAGACGGAACGAAGTTCCTGGCCGAGCGCTTCGGCGCGGCTGAAAGCGTACATGGCCTCCATCTGCGCGTTCCAGCTTTCGATACGATCGTTGAGATCGATAGCGAAGATGCCGACATTAATGGATTCGACGATGTTCTCGTTAAATTCCTTAAGCCGCTCAAACTCGACAATTTTCTCTTCCAGGCGCGCGTAGAGGCTTGCATTCTGGATGGCGATGCCGATGTAGCCGGCCAGAGATTCGAGAAGCTCAACATCTTCGCTCGACAGAAAATCGCCGCCCAGCGTGCGGCCGAGGCCGATAACTGCAATCGTACGGCCGGCAGCCTCGCCACTTTCCAGTTGTACCGGCGCCACACGGCAAGGCAAATAGTAGTTGAGGTCGAGCAAGGCGGCTGCGCGTTGCTGGTCGGGCGGCAGATGAAGGGCTGCCTGAGCGTTTTCGAAGAAGATGTGCGAATGGTCATTGGTGCGGTCGAAATCGAGAAAGCCCAGCGAGAGATTTCCTTGCCCTCCGCTCACATCGACAGGTAAGCCGTGTGAAGCAGCCAAACGCAAACGCCCGCCGTCTTCCGCCAGGAAAATGGCGACGCGGGCAACCAGAAGCGTTTGCGGCAGTTGCTCGACGATGGAGTTGAGCAGCGTCTGAAGGTCGGTTTGGGAGCCAAGGCCGCGGCCGAATTCGACCAGCGCCCTGCGATAGTCGTAACGATGGCGGTCGAAGGCGCGGTCAACCCAACTTTGAATGCGGCGCTTGAGGGGATCGAAGACCGCAGCCGTCACCAGAATGGCGATGACCAGAGCCGACTCACGCATCGTTTCCGGCAGTCGCTGGTGCACGATCTCAGCGATGAGCGCGATAATGCCAAAATATCCGCCGAGGATAAGAGCCGTGGCCAGCGTGTAGGCCACGCCGCGCTTGAAGATCAGATCGGTGTCCATCAAGCGATAGCGGACGATGGCCCACGCGAATGTAAGTGGCAAAAACACCAGCGAAAGGCCGGCCAGATTCGTCAAGAGTTGCGGCGGATTCAGGTGAAGCAAATAAGGAATGGCGTAGAAGAACGTGAACGGAAGAACCGCGAGAAGAGTGCCGCGCGTAACCCACTTCAATTGCTGGCGAAGCAGCGGCGTGGTGGCACGGCTGTAGCTGCGCAGGAAAAGCAGAGCGGCGCACACGTAGAAGAGGGCGTCGTACGCGGTTGCGATCTGGTCCAGCCGGTCGAGAAGAAGCTTGGTGGCTTCGCGGGTGCCGATTGACCAGAGCCACAAAGCAAGCAGCCCGGCGCCTGGGGCGTACACCAGGGGCAGCAGCCAGCGGCGGCGGAGATTCTTGAGGCGTTCTTCAGGAAAGCTGAGCGCAAAGTGCAGGAAGAGCGCCGGCTGAAGCGCTTCGGCCACCACATTCGTCCAGAAGACGCCCCAATCGAGCGTGTCGAATTTCCCGGTGTATTTCAGCGCGTAGAACGCGAATGAAACGAGACAGAAAAGGTAAAAATGCGTGGCCCGCGGGGCGCCCCAGCGACGGAATAGCACGTAAAAGCCGATGATGAGGTAGATGAGGCCGATGACGCGCAGGCCGTACTCGAGGCTGTGATCCATCGGGTCGGGAATGACTTTAATGGGAGCTTCAAGCGGAATACCGTCGCGCGTAATGGTGTAGTAGACCTGTCCGTAAGGCCCTGTGGCGTAGAGGGCGCGCTCCAGATTGGCGACCAGCGTTACCGGCGTTACGTCGGCGGTGGGCGATTCACTGACGCCCGTCAGCAGGTCTCCAACCTGAATTCCCGCACGCTCGCCTGGCTTATCCGGGAGGACCTTTTCGGCTTGGAGCCCGCTAGGCGCTTCGCCCCACCATACGCCGTCGTCGGGTTGCGGATACTGCCTCTGCGCGAGGACATTCAGCACTGCCAACACGAACAGCGCCGCTGTGGCCAGGGCCAGAAGCGTAGCCTGTGCGCGGTTAAGGAGGCTTGTCTCCATGAGAGGGAGTTTCTACATCAATCGCTTTATCAGCACGTCGGTTGCCATGCAGTGGGGGTGAGGCATTGCACCAGAGGAGTCAGTTCAATCGTCTGAGAACAATCGTGATATGGACTTTTGAACGCCTGGAAATGTCAACCTGAAGTGAAGTAAATCACAACGCCGGTGCAAAAAACAAGAGTACGCATCCACAGAACCGAATGTGCCTATGAAAAATTGTAGATCGCGGACTCCTCGTCAGCCATTTGTCAACTGGGCTAAAACACAGGAGTTCCGAGAAGTCCGAGTGTGTCGATTTGGGAACACTGCAACACCTAAGTCAGCTCAAGGCGCGGAAATCTTACCAAGGCTTAGGCTCCGGACCGGGGTCACCGCTGGCCGTAGGTCGCTTTCGAGCCGTGCTTGCGAAGGTAGTGATATTCCGATACGTGCCCGGGGATGCCAGCCTCCGGCGCTCCCAGCAGCACGCTGCGGTATGCAAGTCGGGCGATGTACTCAAGCACGTCTGCGTGCTCGACGGCCTCAGCCGGGTCCTTGCCCCAGGCGAACGGGGCGTGACCAGCCACCAGCACTCCGGGCACAGCAGCCGGATCGAGTTTTGCAGATCGAAAGCAGCGAACAATGACTGCCCCGGTCGACCGGACGTAGCCTGAGGCAACTTCTTCAGCGGAGAGCGGCTCAGTCACGGGAACGGGGCCGTGAAAGTAGTCCGCGTGTGTTGTACCGAGGCAAGGGATCGATCGGTTCGCCTGAGCCCACGCCGTCGCAAATTCGGAGTGGGTATGGACGATGCTCCCAATTTTGGGGAACTCGCGGTAAAGCAACGTGTGCGTATCGAGATCGCTCGACGGGCGCAGCGAGCCTTCGACAATCTTTCCCTCGAGATCGGTGACGACAAGGTCAGCGGCGGTCAAGGTGGCGTAATCGACTCCGCTGGGCTTGATCACCACGAGGGGCTTGGATCCGGACCGGTCGACACCGCTGACGTTTCCAAAGGTGTGCGGCGCGAGGCCGCGGCGAGCGATCTCCTGATTGGCGCGAAGGACTTGCTGGCGAAGCGATTCAAGCAGCATAACGGTCTGGAATTAGGTTAAATCCTTCAGGTGATTCAGGAGCGAAGAATCAACAATCATGGCGAAGCCGCCGCGTGCGGTTCGAGCAGCGATCGGGCATTGCACGGTTGCAAGTGCGCAACGCGGTAGACTCGCTGCATGATGTTCGCCAAGCGGCTTCGGGATGGGGTTCGACGCGGGGAGATCACCTGCAGCGTGCGCATATGGACGCGCCCGCATGTGCGCGCGGGAGGCCGCTATCGCATGGAAGACGGCGAAATTGAAATTGACTCGATTGAGGCGATTGGATTGCCGGATATCACACCGGCACTGGCGCGCGAATCGGGATTTCTCGGCGTTCTGGATTTACTGAAGGTGGCCAAACACGGCCGAGGCGAAAATATTTATTTGATTCGCTTTCGCTATCTACCACCTCGCCGGCTTCATCCTCGCAGCCAATAAGGCTTTGGAACGACTGCGGCTAGCTCAGCGAACTCAGCGTCGCTCAGCCGAAAGGAAGCCGCACTGACATTCTCTTCAAGATGCTTCACAGAACTGGTTCCGGGAATCGGCAGAATGACTGGCGAGCGGCGCAGCAGCCACGCCAGCGAGACGACCGCTGTTGAAACTTTCCGCGTGGCCGCAATCCGTTCCACCGCTTCGTTGGCCTTGCGGCCTTGGGCCATTGGACCCCAGGGCAGGAACGCCATCCCATTGGCCTCGCAATAATCCACAACAAAATCCCACTCGCGATCCGAGAAGCTGTAGCGGTTCTGAACGCTGACGATGGGGACGATATTTTGTGCGCGCTTGATGTGTTCGAGCGTGACATTCGATAGAGCGACGTGGCGAATTTTTCCCTTTTCTTTGAGATGGGCCAGGGCTTCCATCGAGGCGTCAAAGGAGACAGCCGGATCGGGAACGTGCAATTGATAAACGTCGATGCGGTCCAGACGCAATCGCTTCAAGCTGCCTTCAATGGCTTGTTGGATGTGCGCGGGGCTGGCGTCATGCTGCCAAACGCCGGGACCGTGGCGGGTCCATCCAGCTTTGGTCGCGATAACGAGGCCGGCAGGATAGGGATAGAGTGCCTGCGCGATCAGCTCTTCAGAGATATCCGGGCCGTAAGAATCGGCCGTATCAATGAAATTGATACCAAGCTCGACTGCGCGGCGAAGCGTGGCGAGCGCCGCGTCGACATCGGCTGGCGGACCCCAGATGCCCTGCCCGGTGATGCGCATGGCGCCGTAGCCCATGCGGTTCACAGTCAAATCTCCGCCCAGCGTAATGGTTCCGGCTTGCGCAGCAGGTGAAGGTTCGGTTTCGGCCGTCATTCTGGTGTCTCCTTAAACCGTCACTTCCCAACCCGGTTCGTAGGTGCGGGCCCAATACTTCATGGCCTCGGGATCGTCGAGGATGTGCGCGGTTTCGCTGTTAACCCGCAAGAACCTGTCGACGAACCAGGCAATGTTCGAGAGCAGCAGCATGGTCACTGTGACGTTGGCAACCGTGACAGGCGAGTTGAGTTTTTGCTGACCGCGAATGGCCGCGAAGAAGTTGGCAAAGTGGGCGTCGGTCATGGAGTCCGCGCTTTGCAAATCGCCAGTTGAGCTTTCGTGGCCGGTTCGATACGAATCGGTTTGCTTGCCTTTCCAGTCGAAGACGTCGTAGCCTGCGCGGTCGACGACCACCGAGCCCTCGGTACCCATGATGACCGAACCACGATCGCGATCGTAGATCCGCATGCCCTGGCACGAGCGACCCTCCCACGAAATGAGTTTGCCGGGATACTCGAAGTTTGTGATGGTGGTGTCCGGAAACTGCCAGTCGTCTTTGTACTGGTAGCGTCCCCCGCTTGCGGTCACGGCGTGAGGAATCTCGGCCTGCAGAGCCCATCGGCAAATGTCTACTTCGTGCGTTCCGTTATTGAGCGTTTCGCCGGTGCCGTAACGGCGCAGCCAGTGCCAGTTGTACGGCTGAATGTTGTCCTTGTATTCGCTGCGTGGCGCCGGACCCTGCCACAAATCCCAGTTGAGCGAGGAAGGCACCGGCGCGGGCTTGCCGATGCCCATGGAACCACGCGTATTGGCGTACCAGGACTTGGCCATGTAAGCGTCGCCGATGAGACCGTCGTGAATCTTCTGGATCATACGGATGGTGTAGTCGGAGGATCGCTGCTGATCGCCCACCTGTACGAGCTTTCCGTATTTCTTTTGCGCGGCCACAAGCAGCTCACCTTCGCGCGGATTCTGGCTAGATGGCTTCTCGACGTAAACATGCTTGCCGGCCTTGAGGCCAAGCACAGCCATCGGCGTATGCCAATGGTCCGGAGTGGCAATCGTAATGGCGTCGACCTCTTTCGCTTCGAGGGCATGCCGGAAGTCGGTCTCTGCTTTGGGTGCATAGCCGAGCTTCTGTTCCGCTTCAGCCGCGAATTTGCTTAGAATGCCGGAGTCGACGTCGCAGATATAAGCCACTCGCGCGGCACTGCTGTTGGCGACCATCGCAGCGAGATGGGCGTAACCACGCCCGTTCAGGCCGTTGATGGCAATATTCAACCGATCGTTAGCGCCGAGAATCTGCGCATAACTCTTCGCCGTGGATGCGAAGGCCGAGGCCGCCGCTCCCGCAGCCAGTCCGTTTACAAATTTTCGGCGGGAAATCATCTGCTTCTCCGAATAGGCGTCGTTCACAAGTCTCAGCGGAAGGATGCGGCCACATTGAACACCGCTCACCGCGAGACGCTCACCCTGTCGCAACGAATTATACCTTTGCGTAGCGAGAGCGCCTCGGCGCGCGAAAACGATGGCCGGATTCGCGAGGTTGCGTGACGCGGCAAGCCGGCTGCGACGCCTCTGAACGGTCGACAGGAACAAAGGGCTTGCGCCCCTTCTACGGTCTCTTCGCCATTGGGCTTTATGGCACTTTGGGGCGAAAATGGACGTGGGGTTGTAAACTTGCGCCGCATGGTGACGTCTACCAAATCGATGGCAGCCGGGACAGCCGTTAAGCCGATGACCGCAGACGCGGCGGAAGAACTCGCCGCGCGCGAGTTTGCGAGCATCGTCGAAAGCCACCGGCCGCAGATTTTCCGCTTTCTGTTGGCATCGCTTCGGGACGTGGATCTGGCGGAGACGCTGACGCAAGAATGTTTCCTGAAGGCGCATCGGAATTGGAAACACTTCCGCGGCGATTCGAGCGCAATGACGTGGCTGATGCGGATCGCCATCAATTTGCAGAAGGACCACTGGCGAAACCGGCGCCTGCAGTTTTGGCGGCATACACAGTCGAACGCGGTGGACGTGGACGAAGCCAGCGACTGGCTGCCGAACGGCGAAC
>CAZVYV010000101.1:0-9427 GCA_964630985.1 uncultured Occallatibacter sp. | reverse complement strand
TAGGCAGCCATATCCACCTGAACCGGGCACTCGGATTTGCAGGCCTTGCAACTCAGGCAGAGGTCGAGTGCGTCGTGGACGGCGCGGCTTTGGAAGCCTTCATGGCGCAGTGATCCGGCGAGCATCTCCCATAGCAAGTGGGCGCGACCGCGAGTCGAGTGCTGCTCTTCGCCGGTGGCGCGGTAGCTGGGACACATGACGCCGCCCTCGGTGTTGCGGCAGGCGCCGACACCGACGCATCGCTCGGTGGCGTGTTCGAGCGAGCCGCCGTCTTTGGCGAAGGCGAAGCTGGTTTGAGGCGTGGAACTGTTTTCGGGAGACATGAGATGGGTGGGGGCGTGGACGCCCCCACGACTGCCGGTCTGGAGACCGGCGCTACCGAGTGGATGGCGGAGGTTCTCCACGGGATCGTAGACGCGCACGGCATCGGAAAGCTTGCCGGGATTCATGCGGTTGTCAGGATCCCAGAGAGCTTTGAACTCGCGGAAGGCCTGGACGAGCTCGGGGCCAAACATTTTGGGCAGAAGCGCGGCGCGCGCCTGGCCGTCGCCGTGCTCGCCGGAAAGCGAGCCGCCAAAGGAGAGCACGACTTCGGCGGCGCGTTCAATGAACTCGCGGAAAATGCGAATGCCTTCGGCGCTGCGGAAGTCGAAATTGATGCGCATGTGAACGCAGCCCTGCCCGTAATGGCCGTAGAGCGGGCTGCTAAAACCGTACTCAGTCATGAGGCTAGTGATTGCACGCAGATATTTCCCGAGCTGTGCGGGAGGAACTGCTGAATCCTCCCATCCTTCCCAGCGGTCGGGCTGGCCGGGCACAAAGACCATGGCGC
This sequence comes from uncultured Occallatibacter sp., assembly GCA_964630985.1. Lineage (GTDB taxonomy): Bacteria > Acidobacteriota > Terriglobia > Terriglobales > Acidobacteriaceae > Telmatobacter. The sequence continues at coordinate 8,595 of CAZVYV010000101.1, read as the reverse complement.
CGAGCGCGGATTCGCGCACATGCCACACCGCTTGAGCCTCATCTGGAGCGCAGATGTGCGCCACCGGTGGCGAGGGCCAAGACTGCGACGCGCGCGCCAGAGACTCAGCCTTGGCGTGGGCTTCTTCCGCTGACCATGCACCCATTTCGACAAGCAGAAATCCGACTCCAGACGGAAGCTGGTCAAGCTCGCGCAGGGCCAGGCCCTTGCGGCGCATGAAGTCTACGAGAAGAGAATCGAAGCCCTCGAGGCCGATGGGCTTGTGCTCGAGCGCGAGCGGAACCGCGTCGGCGGCGAGGAATGCATTGTTGAAGCCAAGCACGGTGAGCACGCGGAAGGGCGGGCTGGCAGTGAGGTTCAGAGTGGCGGAGACGATGTTGGCGCAGGTGCCTTCGGAGCCGACGAGTGCGCGTGCAACGTGAAAATTGTTTTCAGGAAGCAGCTCGTCGAGGTTGTAGCCGGAGACGCGGCGCGGGATGCGCGGAAACTTTTCGCAGATGAGAGAGGCGTAGCGGTCGCGGATGCGCGCGAGGCCCGCATAGATTTGACCCACGCGGCCGCCAGCGCGAATGAGTGCGTCGAGGCGCTCGGGCGGCGTGGCTCCCACGGTCATGCGCGTGCCGTCGTAAAGGACAATGTCGAGTGATTCCACGTTGTCAACGACCTTGCCGCCGAGCAATCCGTGCACGCCGCAGCTGTTGTTGCCGATCATACCGCCGAGGGTGCAGCGGGAGTGCGTCGCGGGATCTGGAGCATAAGTAAGCTGATGCGTCTCGGCGGCGTCGCGCAGGCGATCGAGGACGATGCCGGGCTCCACGCGAGCGAGCCGCTTCGCCGGGTCGAGCTCCTCAAGCGAATTCATGAAACGAGAAAAATCGAAGACGACTGCCACGTTGACACACTGACCTGCGAGGCTGGTGCCGGCGCCACGAGGAAGAACGGCGGCGCCGGTGGTCCGGCAGGCAGCCAATGCAGCCTCAACGTCAGACGCGTCGCGCGGAAAGATGACGCCGATGGGGAGCTGGCGGTAGTTCGAGGCATCAGTGGCGTAAAGTGCGCGTGAGCCTGGATCAAAATGGACCTCTCCTCGAAGCGACTTCTTGAGGAGGCCCTCAAGTTCACGGTGAGCGAAAAAGCTCTCGTGGGCTAGCGGAGCGGAATTGGAAAGTATGGCAAATGTTGAATTGCTCACGCTGCAATGGTAGCGCGAGGAGGGGGACAGTTGTTACGGAACTCCAGCGCCAGCTCAGGAAGTGCTTCCGCCTGGCGGCGAAGGAGAGCGGTCATCCCTTCTGCCAGAGGTCCTGAACTCCGGCGACGAATAATTCATGATCGCGAAGGGGAACAAAACTCAAGTTGATTCGATTGGAGAGGAATGTAAACGTGAAGCTGAGAGCCAGAGACAAGAATTGAAGGAAGATGATGGCGAGGGCCCCGATGGAGAGGGTCGCCCAGCCGGGAACGGCACGATTGGCGAAGATCCGAAGTACGATCACAGCAATGATGCCGGCAGCCGCCATGAGCGAGCCAATCATGGATGCGACCAGAACCCTGACGCCTACGATGTCTCCGTAAACAGCGATCGCGCTCATTCCATGCGCGGCCAAGGTTACGAAATTCATTTTGGAGCTTCCGGCGATTCTGTGCCCCCGCGGAATTGGAATCGTGGTCATGGGCAAACCGGAACGGATAACGGCGGCGGCATAGTGATTCCACAGTTCCGACGTGACTACGAGCGTTCCCAGGTACCTCGAAGGCAAAATGCTGAAATTCCCGACTTGAACTTTGACGCCGGTAAGCAGGTAATGAACGAGTTTATACATCTTGTAGAGCACGCGGAAGGAAAAAGACTCTGTGCGGCGGTGGCGCTTGGCGAAGATGGCCGACTCGCCGGTAAATGTGTTTAGAAGTTGCAGCGCGCCCGCAGGGGTGTCTTCGCCATCGCCGTCCATCACGAGGACGGCATCGCAAGGAATGGACTTCTCGATGTGGACGAGGCCAATGGCGATGGCTCGCTGGTGGCCGAGATTACGGCGCAGACGAAGGACTCGGATGCTTTTGATCGCGGCGAATTGATCAGGAAAGTCGGCCCGGCTGGCTTCCTGACGCGAGGCATCGTCCACGAGAAGAATTTCTACGCGATATGGCTGGGTTGAGAGCGAGAGATCAAGCTGACGGAGGAGTTCAGCGGCGGAGAGCCAGTCATCGTGAAGGGGGATTAAAACGACGACGCGCAACGGCGATGAAACTGGTGAGGCGTCAACCATTCAGAGGAGATCTCCCTTGGAACTCGCTTCCAGCATAGTAGTTCCCGTGGGCTCGTGACGCAGTTACGCGTCCTTCTTGTTGTAGTCACCGCGGCTCAGGTGTTTTTCGAGCCAGAGATAGAGGCAGATGAAAAGGTACCGGCTGCCCATTTCCTGGATCTTCAACTTCGCTTCGCCGGTTCTGCGGTTGCGCCAGGTAATCGGGATCGTCGTCCAGGAATAGCCGCGAATGATGGTCTTGAGAGGAAGTTCGACCGTGAGATTGAAGTGGGCGGAAAGCATCGGTTTGCAGCCTTCGATCACGGTGCGACGGTAGGCTTTGAAGGCGTTTGTGGTGTCGTTGAGCGAAACGCCGAAGAGGATGCGGATGAAGAAATTTGCCAGCCGGTTTATGCGGAGCTTGAGCCACGGATAATCAATGACCCCGCCGCCCTTCATAAAGCGGGAGCCAAAGACGGCGTCCCATCCCTCATTCAGCTTGTTCCAGTAGCGGACCACATCGCGACAGTCATCGGACTCGTCGGCCATCATCACGACGGCCGCGTCCCCATTCATTTGCGTTAGACCGGCTGCGATCGCGCGCCCAAAGCCATGCGGAGGACCATTCGAGAGCAGGCGTGCCTCCGGAATACGGTCACCAAGTTCGGTGACGATCTGCGACGTGCGGTCTTTGCTCCCGTCGTCGACCACGATTATCTCGTGCGGAATGCTGTGGAGCCGCAACTCGACATGGAGATGCTCGACTGTCGAGGCGATGCACCCCTCTTCATCCCGCGCAGGGATCACGACCGACAGCATCTTGAGCTCGGTTGCGACCGCAGATGGCGCGGGACCCTTCATGCGCCGCACTGCTCCAGCCAGTCGGGGTTGGCTTCAACATGCGCGGCAATTTCCTCGAGGATCGAGTCGATGGCGATGGTTGGCCGCCAATCGAAGCTGTGTTTTACCTGCGCCGAATCGAGGATCAGCCATGGCACATCATAGGGCCGGTCCGACCCGTCGGCGACGGGAGGGTTCGGGCCGAAGCGGCGATTGCACCATGCCGTGAGCTCAGCCAGCGACATCGAGTTTTCCTGCCCGCCGGAGACATTGTGCAGTCCTCCGCCGCCGGGTCGACGCAGTTGGAGATCGACGAGACGCGCCAAGTCCAGCGGATGCAATGCGTCTCTTACCTGAAATCCATGACCGCCGAATCCAAGATACTTCAAGCTTCGCCGCGCAGCGTGAGCATGGAGCCAGTAGGAAAAAATCCCCTGCTCTGCGGTACCGAATTGGCCCGCCCCGGCCAGCACGCCACAGCGATTGATCCAAACTGGCAATGCAAAAGCCGCGGCGTACTCCTGCGCAAGGCGCTCCGATGCCAGTTTCGACGCGCCATACAGAGAGATGGGCGCCTCGGTGCTGAAGGCCTCCGTGACGCCGGCCGCGCTCACCGCCGGCGACAGGGACTGTTTCGGATCGAGGACATATCTTGAAGACTCCACAAGCAAGGGCAACTGCGTCAGTGGTGGAATGGAATACACGCGGCTGGTACTGAGAAGGATGACGCCGGCCCGCGCATTGCGGCAGTACTCGAGAAGATTGATGGTGCCGAGCAAGTTATGTTCCAACAATTGGCGCGGGCTTGTCTTGCCATCGCGGCCTGCCAGAACGCTGGGCTGCGCCGCCGCGTCGATTACCCAATCCACCGCCGGGAGCGAATCGAGATCGCTGGCCATGCGAAGATCGCCGTGGAACAAGCGCACGCCCAGCCGCTGCAGCGCCTGCCGGTTGGTTTCGCTTCCCTGACGGGCCAGGTTGTCCAAGCCTACGATTTCGATTCCCTGACGCGAGTTAAGCAGAAAACGAGCCAGATGGCTGCCTGCAAACCCGCACACTCCGGAAATCAAGACTTTCATACGGTGATTGGTCCTTTGCGTTTTGGCGCGGGTAGTTCCATTCGCGAGGCGCCCGGCTGTTCGTGTGTAGCCCAGCGAGTATGCCAGTTTTTTGATCAGATCAATCTTAACCGTATCGCGCGCTCCCTCGACTCAAAGTTGGCGAGGGCGTACTCCATGGGACAATGGCATCTTCAGGTGCGCATTTCCGTCCGCCGGGTGAGAGTTGCGCAGCTACCGCGACGGCCACTCTTCAACGACAACGCCGAGGTCGTTGAGCTGGCGTATGACGGCTTCAACATTGCGGCGAACTTTGGGACGATCTTTGGATGCAGCAGAAGTTGATTCCGCGACCGCGATCACGCGGCCATACGACCACGCTCCGGCGGGAATGGCGGCGACGGCAGTGTCGAGGTCGGAGAGGCGCAGCTCCAGTTGCTGCCGCCGAGCCGCCGCAAGACGAAGCAGCGTTCCCTGCCCCACCGGGCTGGGATTGGCATCGGCCAGAATGATGCGCATCGAAATGGTGTCAGCGCCGACGACGAGGAAGGGATTTTCCCACTGGGCTGGGTCGTGGATATCAATGTAGAGGCTCTTGGTAGGCAGCGGAATCTGGTCGAGCTCGGCGCGCTCCTGATCGCGTTCCACTGCCGCCTCGTGTGCGCGATGCTGGGCATCCACAGCGTCTTTTTCCACTCGCACGACGGCACGTTCTTCCCGATGGCAAGCGGCGAGCGCCAGGGCTGGGAGCAGTACCAGCGCAAGCATTCCTTTGCGGGTGCGATGTGGGATCACGTGATCAAGGATAGCAGGGCGATGACTGTGCGTAGTTTCGGGCGAGCGGGCAGAATGGTTCACGCCATTGGCTCCGCTAGCACTGCAAGATCACCCGCTATTTGCCTGCGATCACACTGCGGGCGATGGAGTCGAGGATGCCATTGAGGAAATTGATTGATTCCGAAGCGCAGTAGCGGCGGCCGATCTCGAGCGCCTCATTAATCACGACGGGAAAGGGTGTGGATTTGACGCCGATGAGCTCGGCGACGGCCATGCGGAGCAGATTGCGATCGACGGCAGGCATGCGATCGAGGCGCCAGTGGGCGGAGTGGCTGGCAATGAGCGCATCGATTTCTCCCTGTCGAGCAACGGCCAAGCGAAAGAGGTCTTCAGCAAAAGCGCGTACCTCGGGTTCTACGGGATCTGCGGCTTTCCAGAACGTGGCCTGGACATCGTCGGGACCCTGGTGGCCGATGTCGGCCTGATACAGCATTTGCATCGCGAGTTCGCGAGACTTGCGGCGATGGCGCGAGGTCAAGCTGGGCCGCCTTGCTGGAGTTTCCGGCGCAGGCTCACCATTTCGATGGCAGCAGCGGCGGCCTCGAAGCCCTTGTTGCCGCCCTTGATTCCGGCGCGGTCGAGCGCTTGCTCCAGAGTTTCGCAGGTGAGCACGCCAAAGCTGTGAGGAACACCGGTTTCCTGCTGCGATTGGCCGATGCCGCGCGCGACCTCGTTGTAGATGGCCTCGTAGTGGGCGGTTTCTCCGCGCAAAAGGCAACCGAGAGTGACGATGGCGTCCACACGGCCCGAATCAGCGCAGGTGCGAGCTGCAGCAGGAATTTCCCATGCGCCGGGAACGCGAACAACCTGAATATCGGAGCGGGCTGCGCCGCTGCGCAGCAAGGCGTCGAGCGCGCCCTCAAGCAGGCGGTCGGTGATGACGGCGTTCCAGCGTGCGACAATCACGGCGAATTTCATTCCGCTCGCTGAAAGATCGCCTTCCAGCGCAACGGGCTTGCCCTTCAAGGGATCGGTCCAGCTCCAGAAGCTGAAGCGAAAGCCGGGCTCCGGCTCAACAGTGAACAGTTGCGATCGCCATTCGGTCTCGGCGATGGGCGAAAGGCGCGAAACGGCCTCGTCGCCGCCTTGCACGCGGAGCCATGCTTCAGCCGCCTGATAAACGGAATCGAGCGAGGTGACCTCGACGAGGACATCCGCAGTAGGGGGAAACTTCCCGTCCACGAACTCTAGGTTGCCCAGGGGAGCGAGAAACGATGCGCCGCGGGATCCCTCCTGCTGCCAGCCTTTGCCCGGCGCGAAGCCCAACGCAGCAAAAAAGCCCGCCAGCCTGTCGTAGGCCGCGGCGCTGCGGGCAGGCCGCAGAAATGAGATGCCCTTGATCATGAATCGATTTTATCTTGCACAGGCGCGGGGTTACGTAACCGAGCGCGGCTTGACCACGATGACCGTTGCAGGAACCACCGTTGACGGACCGGGTGCAGCGGGATAGAGGCAGCCGGCATCGTTGCCGCCCGCTGAGACCGGCGTACAAGCAGGAAGAGCAGGCGTCAATTGTTGCGAATCGGTCGGCGGTGAAGTGGTGCTGAGGTTGGCCGGAATGCCGATGAAGTGAATTTCGTCGTCGCCCGCCGTGGACACAAAAAAGATGGAATGGTCGGGTGAAAATGAGCCTGTGAGCGGAGCGATAGGAGGCGTGGCGGAAGTGCTGTCAGCAAAGGTGACATAGCCGACTGGACCGAGGCCGGTGGTTTGGGGCAGATAGTAAGGAAGCTGTGCGGCCGTCGTGGAAGTGCCCGGGGTGCTGTAGGTGACAAAAGCGATGGGCGCGGCATTGGTCGCAGAGGCCGTGGTGGGCGCCGTGCCAGCGACGACCTGATTGACAGCGACGGCGTTCGTGACTCCGGCCAGATTGACCGAACCGTTAAGCACGGGGTTCGTAGAGATCGGCGAGAGAGTCTCCGTGGTGCCGGATGTGGCCTCAGGACATTCGGCTGCGGGATAAGCCAGTGATGGCGGGATATTGAGACCGATGTCGTCCAGCGCGATGCTCGAGCCGCTGAGGGATGCGCCAAGAATATGCTGACCATCGGCGGTGGCGCCTAAAGCGCTCGTGGGGATGGCAAGCGAATCGGTTGGAGGCTGCGGATAAAACTGGATGGTCGCGTTATTGCCAACGGTGCCGCTGGGGCACCATGTGTGGGCGACTGTTGGATTGCCGGCAAGCCACGCGCCCAGGCCGGGGACGGTGACAGCGAGATTCTGTGCGCCACCGGAGGCACTCAAGTCATAGGTGCTCCAGCCGGAGTTGGTGTCGTGCACATAAAGTGTGTTGGTGTGGTTGCCGCCGAGCGCCGCGCTATCGACGATGTAAAGAGTGTTCGAATCCTGCGTCCAGGCGGCTGCCACACCCAAACCGCCAAAGGTGCTTACCACGCTGCCGGAGACGTTGTAGAGGTAAAACAGGCCACGTATCGGATCGTTGATGAGTAGAAAATTGTCATTTGGAGAAACGGCGAGCACCACACCGGGAACGGTTGGGTCCTGTCGCGTGAGGGAATTGCCGTTGGTGGAGTAAACCATGAGCTCTCGTGGCGAGCCAAAGTAGAGGTTAACGCCCGCCTGATCCATGACCATTGAGTTGGGCACAAAGGGCAGGCGCGCAGTGCCGCCGGGTGTGCCGGTGAGCAGTTCAACCGAGTAAAAGTATTGCGACTGGCCGGGCGCACTGGCCCAGACAAAGTCGCTGGTGGTGCCGGGAACAATCACATCGACTGGATTAGAGGTGATGGACAACCCGGTCCCGTTCAGGCCAATTTCGTTGATGGGAGCAGGATTGCATAGCGGAGGTTTGCAAAGCGCGGTCAGCGTGGCGACACCGGGGAACGTTGCGGAAATGGAACCAGCACCGCCGGTGGTGATATCGATGGGATTGGTGGACTCATAGTCCAGTGCCAGCCCAGTGATCGAGATGCCCAAGGTGTCGATCACATTGGTCGTGAGGTTCTGCACAACGCCCTGGGTAACGACGCCTTTTGTACTTCCATTGGCCAGGGAGATACTGATTGATTTGGGCGGGCAGGTGGAGAAGTATCCGGCCGAAGAGGCGGTCTGCGAGAGCGACGCGGAGATGACGGTCGTGCCCGGTTGCTCCGCCGTGATGACGTTGGTTGTGGAATTGATCTTGGCGACGGAGGAATTACTCGAGATAAAGTTGAGCGTTCCGATGGAGGAAGTGCACTCAGGAACCGACGTGATGCCTTTGCTGGTTTCCAGGCCGCCAGGGCACGCATAATGCGGAGACGCGGCGGACGTGATGGACTGGGGCGCGCAGAGCTCGTATTGCACGCCGTTGTCCACGTAGCACTCTTCCGCGTCAAGATTAGCCTGTTGATTCTGCGAATAGCACTGCTGAGGACCGGAGCTGGAGACAGAGGTGGTGACGAGACTGATGCTGGAGATTGGGGCGTGAATGTAGACGGCGACGGGATTGGAGGTTACCGATTCGGCCGAGGCCGTTATGTAAGCGATGGCGTATGGCAAGCCGCCCGTCGAAGGCAATGGATTGGGATAATTGCAAAAAGAAAAGTCGGGGATGCCGCCGCCGCTGTTGCGGTTCCATGTCCCGGCGCAAATTCCACCAGCGGGCGAGATGT
>CAZVYV010000100.1:0-9485 GCA_964630985.1 uncultured Occallatibacter sp. | reverse complement strand
ATAGCCAATACCGCGGCCTGTATAACCTGACCGAGGCGGACGGCACGCCAATCACGCAGGACAAGGGCTCCATTTGGAAGGGCGGATACCACGACGGTCGGGCGTTTTGGAATGTGAGTGCTCGCCTGCGCAAACTCGCGGGAGAGAAATAAGTTTGAAGTCACCGCATCGACGATTCAGATCAAGCGATTCAGCGCTGAAAAAGAATATTCCGAATAAGCGGCTCCGATGAACGAACTCACCTGGAATGTAGGCAACACACCATCATTTCTGCGGTGCAGCCACAACGTGTGGATCTGAGTAGAACGACTTAATCGCGTCAGAGCCAGGCACAGCAGCCGGGCCAGCCACAGCGGCGGGCGACAGCAGCATCCAACGCCAGTTCACCTCTTTTGCGAGTACGTCGGTAGTCGGTATGCCCGAGGCGATGCGAATGCCGAAAGGCTTGTCGCCCGCAAACTGAGAAACAAGCCGATCGAGGGGGAAGCGGCTCCCACCCAGTGTCTCTGCATCCAGCATGATCGCATCGATGTACAACGGCCCGGGGAAGTACTCTTCCAACCCGCTGTTTCCTCCAGGATTGAAACTCGGAGGCACCGCTTCCCAAACCCACGCAAGGTTGTGGAGGTTGGCCTCGCCAGTAAGTCTCTGATAGAGCTTCAGGTACAACTCCTCGGAACCTTCAGGTCCAGGGTGACCTGACCACCAATTGCCATCACCGTTCATCGCGGGATATGGACTCCAGAGCACGGCGAGATACGCTTCTGCGAGCGGGCGCAACAGCGCGGCTGCCGCGTCTGCCTGCGTTGCCCAACGATGATTCAGGTCTGTTCCCGGCTCAAGCAACTGGTGCCATTCGAAACTTGTGAGCACGCCCGTAGCGGCGCTGTCGGTTGGGCGAGGCGGCGTCCAGCGTAAAACAACCAACTCGCCTTGGCGCGTCGCCTCCCGCACCTGCGCGAGAAGGGTTGCCGGATCCGTGGCTCCGGTCAGATCGACTTCGACGATCGCCGGCTGCTTGCCGGTTGCGGCGACTACCGCCTGCACCTCGGGAAAAGCTGTGGCGGCGGATTCGACGACGCTTTGTCCGCTAAGAACTCCCTTTCCTTTGGCAGCGGCCAGTTTGTCGAGCAGGGCGCGCACTTCGGCACCCGCATTCATGTCTCCCGGCGCTGGTGGTGTGGTCGGAGCCGCGAGCGGCGCGGAGAGACGCGAGTCGCCGCGATTGATTATGTTCGGCGCGTGAAAGATCATCTGCAATTGGTCGAGGCTATTGGCGCCTTCTGCAAATCCGCTCCACATCATGAAGTATGCCCAGCGGGGCTGCGCTGTGAGTGTCGTGAGCGTTGGTAGGGTTCCGATCTCGGCGAGGGCGATCGGCTTGTGAAGGGGATCGGCAAGCGCGACCATTTGGTCATAGAACTCCTGCCGGAACGGTTCGTAAATATCCATCGTGAGCACGTCAGCATAGGCGGAACCGGGAAAGTAGTCAGCAACGGGCCCAGCGCTTGCGCTTGGGCTGTTCACGTTCCAAACCCAAACGAGATTGTTGAGATGGTGAACGTGCACGTAGCGGTCATAAATCTGTCGGTAGAGCGCCGCTGAACCGTCCGACCCGGGACGGCCGCCCCACCAGAACCATTTGCCGTTCATCTCGTGATAGGGGCGGAAGAGCACAGGCACGCCCGCATCCTGCAACTCTTTGAGGTAACCCGCGATGCGGTCCACCTGCCGGCGCCAGCGCGCATTGAGATCCGTGCCGGGGGTAAGGAGCTGGCGCCACTCCCAGTCAGTCAGGTGCCCTTGCACGCTGTCATGGAAGGTGACAGGTTCGTCATCCGTCGGCCGCACGGAGTGCCATGTGAGTGCGATCATGGCGCCATGACGGTACTGGCGAATCACTTCCTGAATCATGGAGGGACGCCCAAGCGCAGAGTCTTTATCGTCGCCACCCGAGAAGCCGAAGTCCTGTCCGAAGATGCCGGGATATTCGCCAGTCAAATCGTAGACGCGGTCTGAGTATTGAGAGACAGTGTTTGGATAGTTGTGCTGACCGCTAATTGTGGCGCGGCCCGTGACTGTGTCCAGATCGTGCAGAAGCGCCCGCGCGGCCGGTGTCGCATCCGGGTTGACCGGTTGGGCGTCGGGCGTTTGCGCAGCTGTGGCGCAAATCGTCGAGAAACACACTGCGGAGGCGAGAAACAAGTACCGCATAGCGGCGATCCTCAGCCCGGCAAGTTCGGGCGCTGAAGCATATTGAGCGGTGTCATTCTTTGCCACGCGCTGCCTCCTACCGGAATAAGTCTACGGTGCCGGCCCGGCGTAGCAGCTTCGATCAGCGTATCTGCCTGTCTTCGCGCTTCTGCATGTGTCGGGTATCGTTTTCTAAGTCTAAGAAATGCAGTTTACTGGTTGCGCGGCTCTCCTGTCGGGAGAAAGGCCAATCCTTCAAATGCAGTCCCCGACGCCAGCGCATCCCTGATCTTCTGTGGGTTGTCACCTGCGTGCTGAGCCGCCTCGCGCAAAAGACGTATGGCAGCCGCGGAAGTGCCTCCCGGTGGCATCCGGAAGATCCAAGGAATATCAGCTGAAGTCAGAGTCTTGTCGCTGCTCAGAGCCACCACCGGGACAAAGCACTTCAATGCCAACTGTTCGGAAAGATGACTGGTAGCCCGATCCAACGCCACAATCGCAACAGCATGTTCGTCCATCAGGGCGTGGACCAATTGAGTTGTAGCTGCGCCCCAGTTTTGCGTGCTCTCCACCGGCAGAATTGTCCACGGCGGCCCTCCTTGCGCTCCGTCGTGCAATGCCGTCAAGACCTCCGGCGACTCTGCGATTTCCGCGGCTTTCGGTCCAAAGAGAATCACGTGCACCGGCCCACGCGGCACGTTGGCTGAATGCGGACCCGCAAAGCTTACTCCATCCTCCCCAACGCGCGCATAAGGCGTCGTTGGCACATCAGACAGTCCGTTTGCTTCAGCGGTCCCCTGCCCCGCCGCCTGCTTCTCCATCGTTGCAATCCGGTAAGTAATCGCGCCGTTGTGTACGGTTCCCAGGAACATCGGCGCAACATTCTTTTGGTTAGGATCGAATACCATGGGCCCGGTTACGCCGTCATACTTTTCGATATCCGCAAGCGCGTCGTGAATGCGCGCGCGGTTCAGCCCGGCCTTGCAGATCGAGTCGAGCAGCGCGTTCATGGCGTCAAAGGCTAACGACGCAAACTGCTCCGGCTGCTCGTGGAATCGAGCCGCGAATCGTTGGTTGAAATCGAGCCAGCGCGGATCCTCGCGTGTTGGGTCATACGGAAAAACAGCTTCGAAACCCTCTGAGGCGGCGCCAGCTTGAGCCAACAGATCCGGCCCCAGCGTGCGGTAGGAGCCAAAGACGCGCTGCTTCATGCCCATCGCGCGCATCTGCTTCAGGATTCCGGCTGCCTCGCCTTCATCTGCCCAAAGCACAATTCCATCGGTGCGCGAATCACGAATGATCCCCAATTCACGAGAAAAGTCCGTATCGCCCGGGAGGAATTTCTGCTCGATGACGACAGGGTGACCCAGTCGCACTGACGCGCTCCGGAACTTCGGAACACCCAGTCGTCCATACCGGTTATTCACTCTGAGCAACGCAACCCGTTTGAGGCCAAGCTCGGTGTAAATGCGACGAGCCAGCGTATAAGCTTGCACGCGATCGTCCTGCAGATCCGTGAAATACCAGGGAATGTACGTCTCAGGAATCGTGGGATCGGTCGACGCGGAATTGACAATCGGGATCTCGGCTTTCAGAGCGACGCGCAAAATGATATGAGTCGATTCGGAACTGATCGACCCGAAAATTGCCCAGTCCTGGTCGTCGTAAATCATTTTCACGGCTTCGTCCGCTGCCGAGCCCCAGATGGTCGGGTCGGTCGGGCGGCTGGTTCCATAGGCCGCTTTAGCCTGCCAATTGTTGTAGTCGTTATGCGCCATGAGCTTGAAGGGCTTGCCACCATATCCTCCGCGCGCGTTCGCCTCTTCCACAGCCAATTGCGCACCGTGGAGCATCCGCAGTCCGTCGACTTGATCCGGACCCGGGTCGACAGGACCGAAAAAGCCGATCCTCACCTCGGTAATGTCCTTGGGATCGGGAATATCCCTACCGGCACCTGCGTAAATGTTGGGTTCGAGATAATTCTCCGCGTACGGTTGTTCAAACTTTGCGTACGGCCTTAAGTCCTGCGGCTCACCGGCGTACGGCGTCACCGTTCGGTCGCGTGGAGGCGCGGGCGGGTGCTTGCCACATTCGCACACGCTCTTGTTCTGCGCACCGAGTGACGCCGCGGCACTGATAGCCAACGCGCAAATCGCAATAGGCACGATTTTGAAACGCATGTCGGCTACTCCTTGCCGCTGTCGGCCTTCTCTGTGCGGAACATGGCAATCGCTTCAATCTCCACAAGCAGCTCCGGCCGGCACAGAATTGCCTGGATGCCGGTCGACGCAGGCAGCGGGTCGAGCCCCTGCTCCTTGAAGAACTCCGTGCGCTCTTCGTTGAATGCGTCGTAGTCGCGCTCGATGTCGCGCAGGTAGCACGTTGTGCGCACGATATCGTGCCAGCTGCAGCCTTCGCTGGCCAGCAATCCCGATATATTCGCAAAAGTGCGCCTCATCTGCGCGCGAAAGTCGCCAACATGAACACTCACTCCGTGCTCGTCAATCGACGCTGTGCCCGAGATCAGCAGAATCGTCAAGGCATTCAGGTCGATCCTCATTCCCCGCGAGAACGAACTCGGCTTCGCATAAGCGTGGGCCTCGTTCAGCACGTCGTGGTTGGTAATCGCCCGCTTCTTGACTGGCGCGTTTGCAATGGTTTCCAGAAGTTCAGCAAATGCATTCATGGCGTTCGCTCCTCTTTCCTATCGTTGAAGAATCCCGTGGCTAAGTCCCTCGGCGGTGGCAACCCATATGTCGCCGCCCTGAAGGTCGATGCCAATGATGTAGTTGTGCGCGGGCCCGCTGGTGACGGGAATCTCAGTGACGTTTCCCTTCGCATCGCGCACTGTCATGAGCGGCTTGCGCGATGTGAGCGAACGTGTGTAAACGGCCCAATTCGCGCCGTCGTAATAAGCAAGCCCCTTATCGGTGCAGAACCAGGCATGATTGGCGTCCACGCCCTTCACGTAGTTCGTGAAGTTCGAGGGCAGTCCACTATCTTTTGTCAGAAAATTGTGCCAGTAGCGGCCATCGTACCGACTGTCGCCGAAGTAAGTTGACGCCCACACGATGTTGTCGACGTAGCTTACCGAAGAAACAATGTCGTGAATCAGGCCCTGGTCTTTGAAAAGCACCAATTCGGTTTCGCCATCGGGGTCGTCGTATATGTCCCAGCGCCCCGTTTTCTGGTCATATTCGAGCAGCCCGCTGCCCCACACCGCGAAGTAGACTTTGGTTGCAGTGGCCGAAACCCCGTAGACCCAAATCTCGCGCATCGGCGTGTTGCGCTCGTTAAACAGCGACCACTCCCCTGTGCGCAGGTTGAGCCGGCCGGCGCCGGATGCTGTCGCCACCCAAACGTTCTCGCCTTCCACTGAAACGCCGTACACCACATCGTTGCTCAGTCCCGAGTTCAATTGCGTGTAGCTGACGATCCGTCCGCCGGAGATTCGGCTCAACCCACCCATGGTTCCCGCCCACAGATCGCCTGTGCGTTTATCCAGCGCCAGCGAAAGTACGGCACGATGCGCCAGGCCATCCTTCGTCGAGTAGGTTTTCCACTTTCCATCTTGGTAAACCCCCAGGCCGTTGTCCGTGCCCGCCCAAATCCGGTCACCATCCACCAACACCGCATAAACATGATTGTCAGGAAGGCCCTCGGCGGTGGTGAAATTCTCAAACCGAAAGCGCGGCATGTGCGGAATGGTCGCCGCCGCTGCCGCACCACGAGGCTTGCGCTGCGCTCCTTGGGCAATTCCGCATTGCGCTGCGGCCCCCACCAGCCCGACCGCCAGCAGCGCCGTCGCAAGCCATTTCCTGTTGGCCAACTTCTTCATCGCGTCCTCAGGTATTCGATCAAGTCATTCAATTCGTCTTTGGTCAGGTCGTTGGTGCGCCCGTGCTTGTCCTCAGGGTTGTACAGGGTCCAAATCTCTTCGAGTGTGCGCGCCGAGCCGTCATGCAAGTAGGGCGCTGTAAGCGCAATGTTGGTTAACGGCGGCGCCTTCAGCAGCCCCGGATTGTCCGTCGCCTTTTTTGTTCCCACATCGAACAATTTCCGATTTGTCCCTAGCGGGCCGCTGTGGCAAGAGGAGCAGCGATTCGTTTCGGGGATCGGATTTCCGAACTTGTCCATCGCGCGCTCAAAGATCGCGTTGCCGCGCTCCTGCGCCGCTGTGAATTCGCTACCCGGCAAGCGCCAGCGGTTAGGCCGCGCTGGAAGGCTGCGAATGTAGGTGACCAGATCGGCCAGCGTCCGGCCGTCGTAGTTTTCCGATCGCCAGAAGTATTTTTCCGTGCGCGGGCCGCACTCGGTGCCTATGTCTGGATTCGCGCCGTTCCACTTATAAGGCGCAGTGTCCTTAATGTCCTCAAGCATTTTGTTGTCCACGATGTCTCGCCCGAAACCATTCGGCTCCAGATTCCACTGCAGCCCGTCGAATGTCGAATCGATGTGGCAGCTTGAGCAACTGATCTGGCCCTGGAAGGAATAGTGTGCCGAATAAAACGTCTGCTCGCCCCGGCGTAGCGCACTGACGGTCGCCGGTCCTTCAAGAGCGATCGTCGTAGCGACCTGCAACTTGCTCGTGTCGATGACGCTGATCGTGTCGTCGAGCCGATTGGCAACAAAAAGCCTGCGGCCGTCGCCGCTCAGCGCAAGCCCGCGCGGATTGTGGCCCACTTGGATGCGCGCGATCACATAATTCGCGCTGACTGAAAGATCTTGCGCAAACGAGCCCGACTCGGGCCGTGGGCGCGTGTGGACGAAGTGCAGCAAGCGCGGCACATCGATGGCCAGCACGCTCTCCGACCCGCCGAGAGAGACGTAAAGGCGCGATCCATCCGGCGCGATAGCCACGCCGAAGGGCTGCGAAGCATATCGGTCCAGCTCGTCGAGCGGAATCTCCACCGGCTTGCCTACAGCCGCGCCGAACAACGTGAGCGTGTACGCGAACGCTCCGCCGTGCTCAAGGTGCGCCAGCGGAATCAGGTTCTTGGGGTGAAACTCGGCCACAGCTCCAAGGCGGCCGTCGCTTGACAGTGCCACGTGAAAGACTCCCGCGATCGAATGCAGCGGAATGCGATCAACTACCTCCGCTCTCTGCGCATCGATCACCGTGATCTCGGACTCGGGCGGAGTGCGGTTTTCGAGGCCCGTGCGCAGCGCGGGAAGATTGGGATAAATATGTGTCGCATAAATCAGCCGGCCATCCGGCGAGACCGAAAGATAACTCGCGCCACGTCCGGCCAGCAGGCGCTTTTCCTCCGTTCCCGTCTGCGCTTCCAGGACGGCGATGTCGCTGGAGATGCGATTGGCAACATAAACGTGCTTGCCCGCCGCGTCCTCGACGACTCCAGATGGCTCCGCACCCACCGGCCATGTGGCCGAAACCTCCAGCGAGCGCGTGTCGATCACAGACACTGTGTCGTCCCACGAGTTCGCGACAAACAGCCGTGCTCCGTCCGGCGACAGTGAAAATCCACGCGGCTGGTGGCCCACCGAGACGCTTTTGATCGGTGCATAGGTGGCCGTGTCCAGCACTCGAACCTCGTCGCTTTCGTTGCAGAGAACATAAATCCGCCCGCCGTCGGGCGAAATCAACAGTTCCAGCGGTGACGCGTATCCGATCTCCGCTCCGTTTCCAGGAGGGGTAGCTGCATCGACCGCACCTGCTTTCCAGAACATCAAGCAGAAAAGCGCCGCGACGAGCGCGCAAAGACCCATAGGCCGAATGGGTCGCGACGGCCCTCTGCTCGAAGTGCGGTTCATCGCGGCTTCCTCTCTCCCGGCTCCTGAATCGTGAGGATGCGATCGACCGGCTGCGCTTCGAGCGTCTGCATTATTCCGCTGGGCCAGCGAATTGTAAGTTTGTCGATCATGCTGGCCGTCCCGATCCCGAAGTGCAACCGGCCCTCATTCTGCGAGAGGAAGCCGGAGCTGGCGACGCGCTCGGCCGTCCATCGTTTACCTCCGGCCATGACGGCCACGCGTGCGCCAATTCCGTCGCGATTGCTCTTTGTGCCCACCAGCTTCAATTCAATCCAATGGCCGGTCCCGGTGGAAACGTTGTGTAGCAGCTTTCCCTCCGCTCCGAGATTCACCACGTACGCATCGATCTTGCCGTTGTTCTCGTAGTCCGCAAAACAGGCGCCGCGAGCCACCGTTCGCTCACTCAACACGGACCCGGCCTCGCGGGAAACGTCCTCGAATCGGCCGTTACCCAGCCCGCGAAACAGCGTGTGCTCCTGGGGGATTAAGTGAATCAGCCCGCCGTGAAAAACCAGGATGTCGAGCTTGCCGTCGTTATCAAAGTCATAGACTCCCGAACCCCAGCTCACATATTGCGCATCGGTCTGCGAGACTCCGTTCGACGCGCCTTCGTCTTCAAAGCCGGCCTTTGCGGATTCAGATTGCGCGGCAGGCGGGCCATCCGCCGCGCTTCCGGCATTCCGAAGAAAACGGTTATAGCTTCCATCAGTCACCCAAAGATCCAGAACTCCCCTGCCCTCAAAATCGGCGGCTACCGGACCCATCGACGAGGTGGCCTCGCCATTCTGGCCGAAGGCCGAACCAGTATCGTTAGCGATCTCTTCAAATGTCCCGTCGTGCTTGTTGCGGAAAAGAAAGTTCTCCGTCCGGTCGTTGGCCACATAGATGTCGTCCCATCCGTCGTTGTCAAAGTCGGCCGCGGTTACTCCCATGGTCCGCCCGACGTAAGCGCCGATGCCCGACTTCTCGGTCACGTCCGTGAAGGTCCCGTCGCAGTTGTTATGGAACAGCATGTTGGTCTCGCCTGCGTAGTCAAGCGGCCCGGGATAGTTATCCGCGGCGTAGAATGCGCGGTATTTTGGATCGAACTTGACGTAGCGCCCCACAAACAAATCGAGGCAGCCGTCCTTGTCGTAGTCGAGCCATGTTGAGCTGATCGCCCAGCCGCTGACCTTGATGCCGGCCTTTTCGGTTACGTCGGTGAAGTGGCCGTTGCCGTCGTTGTGATAGAGAACGACCTTCCCGTACCCAGTCACCAGCAGGTCTTCGTGGCCGTCATTGTCGTAGTCCGCTGCCGTCACCGCGACCGAATACATATCCGGGTCCAGCCCGGATTGTTCGGTTACATCGGTGAAATGCCCATTTCCATCATTGCGATAGAGGTGATTGTGCGGTGGCGGGTCGGGCTTGTCCTTCAATGGAAAGGGATGCATCGAGTCGTCGAGCGGCCTGCCACTCACCACGTAAAGCGAGGACCGCCCCGAGTTGTCATAGTCAAACCAGACGCAGCCCGCGCCGGT
>CAZVYV010000099.1:7327-9518 GCA_964630985.1 uncultured Occallatibacter sp. | reverse complement strand
CCAAACTCTTTCTCTTTCTGCTGCGCAACGTTCGCATCATAGTACCGCGCCTTCGGCCCTCGAAACAGCAACGCATCTTTAATGGCACCCAGAATGACAATGTCCGAACGAATGAACGTCATCGGAAAATCACCGTCACTCACCATATCCGGCGGCTGCACGTAAGCCAAAAACGGGAACGTCTGTTGAAATGTCGGCGCCGGCCAAAGCTCAAACATCGGCCAGCCCGCGGCGTTCGGCTCTTTGTTGCAAAGCATCTGTGTCCAGCCCGTCGTCGTTCTCCACGTATCCCACTGGTTGATCGCCTGCTGTGGAATATTCACTCCCAGCCGCCAGCCCTGCCGCTGGTTCACCATGTCCAGAACCATCTTGATGTTCGGCCCCAGGGTTACCCAGGTCTGCAATAGCTGGTAGCCGGCCGTCGCGGTTGGGTTTCCCCACGGCAGATCGACAGTAATGACTTGCGTCGTCGGATTCACCGCGCTGATATTGTAGTAGCCGGTATTGAACCCGCACCGAATCTGCATTCCCACCATCGACGTCGTCCACGTCGTCCCAATCCCTTGAATCTGATTCGAGCCCAGAGTGAACGTCGCCGTGCCCGTGCTGTAAACCGTAGGCACTGAAATCTGCCCTCGGGTAAGCAAGCCGTACCAGAGCCGATGATCGACAATCCTGCGGTACGCATTATTCAACCAAGACTGGACGAGGGGTGGCGGAGCGTCGGGATTCCACTGAAGCACTTCTCCCTGCATCTGTCGAAAGTTCTTCTGCGTCGACGGTCCTTGCGTGGTCTGATTTACCTGACCAGCGATCGACACGTATGACGGGCTAACAATCGGCAAGTGATCTCCTTAAAACCAAAACGGCTCCGGCCACGATGTGACCGAAGCCGCTGAAATCCAACTCTTGGACGACGCCCTACCGCAAACAAATAATCTGAAGCGTGAGTGCCGCGTTCGCAATCGAGACGCCGTTATTCAACTCCGCAACCCCTACAGTCCCAGCCGCTCCGCCACCAGCACCTTCGAATTGAAGCTTCTGCGTCTGTGAGTTCCAGATCACGTTGTCTCCAACGCCCACCGTAAGAGCGGCCGTGTTGATGGCCATAACATTAATTCCCGCAATCGGCCTCGACAAGCCAAACGTTGCCGCCACCAGCGCCAAGCCACCTGTGACGTACGTGTCTCCGGCCCCGAAGGTGATTGTCCACATCCCCACTTCGGTTGCGCCGTAAACATCGCGCTTATTATCGCCCAACGCGGTATATACCGGGTTAAAACTCATCGTCTTCTCTCCCTACTCGTTTTCGTGCGCCGCCGATTAGTACGGAGCGATCGAACCCAGCGTGACGTTCATGTCCTGCGTGAAGATTCCACCCAGAGCCGCTGCCGTCGTCAGCGCGATCCCGACCAACCGCTGACATGTGAGCGCGCCCGCAGCGGCAATCCTGATCACCGACCACGCCGTACCGGCCGTTTTCGTGTTGCCCTGCAGGAAGTCGCCTGCCACGCCAGCCGTCAAACACACACCGGCTTTGAGGAATCCCCCGATGCAGATCCACACTCCAGAGCCGTTGCCATTGTTGTTCAACAGCGTAGCCGTGACGCTGGCGTTGTCGGTCGTGTTCAGCATCATGAATCCGGCAGTGTCGGAAGCCGCGCCAGCGGTCGTCTGCCCAATGTAGCCGTCTGTGGGCGAGCCGCTGACAATCGTTCCCGTGTTGTCCGTGTAGTAGACGAGCCCAGGCGCCGTCGTCAAAGCCGGGTTTGTGGTCGACTTGTACAGCACATACTTGTAAATCGCCACCTGTCCAGCCGGCAACTGCGTCGTGGTTCCAGAGACGCTGTCTGGACCGCCAATGTCCATGAACGTTGTTCCCAGCGGCTGGTAAAGACCACTGGAAATATACGACGCGCCGATCCCGCCGATTGCCGTAAACGCCGCTGCCGTCGACGCCGGCGTGAATGGATCGTACTGCGTCCGAACGTTTCCGCTTCTGATAGTGGGCGTGCAAGTTGGCAATCCAAATGGCATTGTCTTTTCTCCCGCCGCCACAACCGCGCGGCTAAACTTTTAGTCAAGCGGCGAGCCTTTCAGCCCGCCGCCTTATGCCTCCCCCGAGGCTGCTACACTCCCAGGTTGCCCCGGGAAACTTCTGTAAAATCTTCGGCTGGCGAATCAGCGGCAA
>CAZVYV010000099.1:4353-7227 GCA_964630985.1 uncultured Occallatibacter sp. | reverse complement strand
GCTTCTTTCCAGCCTGTGAACCCAAACTGGTATTTCGGCATGGTCGTGATCCAGAACTGAATGAACTTGGTATTCAGTCCGAACATGAAGCCGGTCGGGCAAAGCTGATCGACCGTGACCGAGGAGTTGTTGAAGCGCAGTGCCTGGAAGCCGATCTTCGCAACGTCCGAAGACTCTTCGCGGAAGCGCTGCTGAGGCTGAATCTTGTTCCAGAGCGTATCCCAAATGGCCTGCGGCGACACGATAAGATCCACATGCTCGCGGCCAAACCACGAAGATCCATACGCGGTTTGGACGGCGCCCAGAGTCAACGTCGTCAAGTTCTGGTAGTAGGAGTTGATACCAGCGTTGTCGCCGGTCGCAATGTCCGTTCGCAGAACGCCGCCGTAGGAGACGAAGTTGGTGCCATCGTCCACCGATGCTTGCAAGCCGTCAAGCTGCAGCGCGGTTGAGTTCGTGCCCTGGCCATCCAAGAACAGGTCTGTGCCCAACAGGTCGGCCATGCGGCCGGAGGCGTTGACCATCTTCGACTCAACCAAAGACATCGCGGCTTCGGCGCCGCGGTTCAACACGTTGTCCAAGCTGTAGAGGGTGACGTTCACGTAGTAGTACTTCACGAGAACCTCAAGCGCGGTATCGGTCTGCACGTACGACGTGTCAAACGATCCGCCGCGCGTGAACGCGCCGCCCTTCAGCTTCGCATACATGATTGGATGGCGGATGGTCTGCCCACCTTCGAAGCGCTCCATGTTGTTGGTGCGGAGACGCGTGAACAGCGGAGAGGACTTGTAGACTTCGTCCACCATTCGCGGGACGATGAACTTGTTTGTCTTAGAAGTCAAATCATCGTAAGTAAGCGCCATAAACGAGCCATCCTTTACAGCAAAATTTTCGTTTGCCGGCTGGCTCTAGGGCTGCGTCTATTCGACTTCCCTTTCGCGTCACCTGTACGACAGCGCTTCAACGGGCTGCGGAAGGTTGTTCCTTCCCGGAGCGCTCACTACTCAAAGATCATTTGCCTTCAGCGTGCAATTCGGCTGCGGCCATCGCTGCCGCGCTATTGTCACCCAACTCCATCTTGCCGCCAAAGAGTGGGTCATCCGCACTCTTCGCGTTCAATCGAACCTGAATTGGTCCCGGGGGGCCACTGGTTCCCGGGAAGCCGGCGGCCCCGCCACGCTCTTCCATCATCTTGTCCGCGCGCTTCTGCGCTTCTTTCTCGATCTCGGCTGCGCGGTTCTTATCCGAACGTTGCTGGGTAACGAAGGCGTCATACGCCTTCTTGCGGTCGAACTTTCCATCCGTCATGAACTTGTCGCCGCCGGTCGCAAGGTGGGCCACGTAAGCTTCAGGATCCATGTGGTCACCAAACTCATCATGGAAGCGGTTCATGCCTTCGGTCAGCGCGGCGTTCAGGCCAGAGAGGCGCGGGACGTCTTCGCTGTAGAACTTGTTGGTCGCTGTCTTCAGGCCATCGTCCACAAGCTTGTTGGCTTCATCCTTGACCAGCTTCGCGAGTTCCGCCTTTGGAACGTAATCGCCGCCAATCTTCAGGCGAACCGCTTCGGCCAGCTTGTCGGGGTCAACACCGGCAGCGGCAGCGGCAGTGCCGACTTTGTCGGCAAGCTCTTTCTGCGCCTTAGCCAGCGCCTCATCGGCTTTCTTCTGCGCGGCGAGGGCGGTGTCGCGCTCGTTCTTCATTTCGTCAAACTTAGGCACGTTCTTGTCGGCCCAATCCTTCATCGTCTTGCCGTACTCGATCTCTTTTTTGCTGTCGTTCATCCTCTTGTCGTAGTCAGCCTGGCGGAGCCTCTGCTCCTGCGTCACTGTCGCGAGGGCTGGAAACTTCTCCAACGCTTCCCGCTGCGCCTTTCCGGCTGCGGGGTCAACCTTGTCGATCTCAGCGCACAACGCTTCAAGCTCAGCAGACAGTGCCATAAAAATCTTTCTCCTCAGTTCCCCTTCCTCAGCTTCCGGTTACCCGGCTGAGCCTCGGCTGCGGGGTCTATACGGCGACTATTTTAAGCACTTGATGTGGGCAGATGCCGCCGTTAATCGACCGTCCACAGTTACAGTTGAAACAAAGAACTTGAAATCCTGACGGGAACCCATTTTGCTTCAACCACAAATAGAGCGCGATTCCCCGTTTTCCACCATGCCTATCTTTATACCCATCATTGTTAACGTGGTCCAACGTCAAGAACGAAGCAATCACTTCACCGCAACACGCACACCTGGCTCCACCATACGCTTCAAAAATTTGGCGCTTCAACTTCTGGTAGTACGCCTTCCTTGCTACTGCTCCACTTTGTCGCGGCTTTCCGCGTCTCGAAAGCGAAAGATTTGAAATAACCTCAAACCGTGGAGCCTTCCATCTTGCGCCCTCAACAGAAGCGGCTTCCGTGTCTTTCGATTCCGCATGCTCGCCGACAACATAAAACCACGGCCTCCGCCACTGAGGTTTGCCATCTCTGGCGTACCTCTTGTCAGGATGCGTCTTCCTGTAGTTCCTGAAGTACGCTAGATACGCCTCCCTGTCCTTATGCGGCATATCTAGCCCGGGAACGCTCCCGGGGGTTTGTTACCGGATGAAGTGGCATCGCCGCCACCCATCATCGAATCCTTCGGGTTCGGTGCACTACCCGGCCCGCCTTGCGCTTCAGCCGCCATGCCTTGATCAATCAACTGCATCGCGCGACTGAAAAATGTCTTCCCGGCACTCGCGGCATCCGCCATCTTCTGGACTACCGCCTTCACCGCGTCGGCCTGCGCCTTCAATGCGCCTTGCGCGTTCGGCGCGCCGCCGAAGGCCGTCGTCTTCTTCAGCATGTCCCCGGCGCCAGCCATCCCAGCGCCCGGGTCCGGAGGCCCCAT
>CAZVYV010000099.1:0-4253 GCA_964630985.1 uncultured Occallatibacter sp. | reverse complement strand
CGCTCATCGGAGAATGATTCAACGACTCGTAGGTTCCGCCGCCGTCGACGAACGTTCCCTTGCTTACCGAAGGAACGTAAGACTCGTCGCCGTGACCTTCTCGGGCATCCGTTGCTGGCGTGTTCGCCATTCGCTTTGCCATGAAATCTCACCTCGAAACAGAGTTAATGGGTGAGAGCCGAAGCCCTCACCCGGATTTCCCCTCATCGGGGAGTAAGCGCAAAAACTACTTGCGCTTTCCGCCGCGATGTTTCTTCTTGCGGTTTGCCATGTCGAACTTGTTGATGGTCAACATATTTTCGCCCTCCTCTCTCGCGTAGGCCGCATTTCATGGCCCACGGGTTTTGTTAACGCAGTCCTCTCAACTGCGCGAGAAAAATTGCAAGTGCTGCAACCCAGGGGGACTAGCGGCCCGAACTTCTTCCGTGCCGCTTTTTCCGCCGCTTCGCTACCGCTGCATTCGCTCCACGAATCGCCCGGCCTTCATCACCGGTTCGTTGCAAGATCGAATTTGCAACGTGCGCGAATTGCCTTTTTGCTTTCGGGCTCCGCGCTTTCTTCGTGTGGCGTTTTGCATCTTCCGGTCGCCACGGCATCATTCACTCCAAAAAGAAAAACGGCCTGAGATTTTTAGTCTCAGGCCGTTTCGTATCGCTTCCGCTTTCGCGGGAATTCCGAACAGGGCCGTCTATGATGTCGAGACAACTGTTACAAATTAAAAACTAACTGTCAAGCATATTCTGCGATGTTCATTCTTGGTAAACTGTCCGCGCCGTCACTCCAGCGTTCGCTCCACCCTTGAATTGCAGCGTCACTTCGCCGTTTTCCTTTCCTTCCACGATGCGTTGCACAGCGCGCAGAGCCGCGCCTTTCAAGGCGATTCGCACGCTCCCGTCAGAGTTAACGAGATACGCTCCGTTGTTTGACATTGGTTGCGTTCCCATTACGCCGCCTTCCCTCCACCACCGCCGCCTTGGCCCTTTTTTCCTTTGGGCGGAGCCGCTGCGGTTCCAGTTTGCATCTCGTGAACCAGTCGCTTCTCTTCTTCGTCTGGGTCGATGTGAATGTATCCCAGCTTGTCCAGTTTCTCGCAGAGCGTCTTCCGGCTGATCACATGGCCGAGATACAGCTTCATCAGGTTCGTCGCCTGCTCGAACCGCTCGATGCCGAGCAACGATCCCTCGATCACGCTGAACTCAAAATTCTTGATGTACTCCGCCGGCTGCATCTTCTCTGGAATCATCGAACCGCCGTTCCAGTCCATCATCTGCGTCGGCGCACCCGGCGGCATCGGCACTCTCACGCGCTCATCGCGATTGTAGAACTGGAAGATGTTTGGCACCATCTGCTGGCCAAGTTCGGAAATGCAAGTTTCGATGTTTCGGCCCTTGTAGCGGATCGGCCCCTGCTGTGACTGGCGAATCTGGTCGAGCGTATCGCCGCCAGGTACTTGCTTTTTGCGGACGGCTTCACCCACTGACGCGATGCCGGATCGCTGGTCCATCTCTCGCGTAACGTGCTGCATCACCGGAAGGACGTAACCCGGAAGTTCTCCGGTTTTGAACATCTGTGGACCTTGTGGAGATACCGCGTTGTAAGCCGCGCGCGCACCCGGCATCGAGAAATCAATCGAGTTCCAAACCTGGTCCGAGAACGCCGTCTTCGGCGCGAAGAATGGCGGGTTCACGGCTTTCTTGATCATGTCAATCACGCCCGCCAAGATCGTGTTGATGATGTCCTGAAGATCGGCCCAGCTTCTCAAATCGCTCATCCCGTACAACTGCCACGGAACGGCATTAAGCCTCAGTAGCGAGAACGGAAACTGCCCATGCCAATACGGATTCGGGCAGTCTTCAACCACTTCCCGGCCAGCCATCACGATCAAACGTCCGCGCGGGTAAAGCAATTCCATCGGCTTAACTTGGTAGGACGTTCTCCACGGGTTCGCAACATCGCCCATGGTGACGGTCTGGTTGGAAGTGTTGACCGTGTAGTCCTTAATCCAGAACTCTCGATACCGGCACTCCGGATACGCGCTGATCCCCACTCGCGCTTTGTCCTTCGTCATCAGCCTCTTGAATGCCGGAGTAAGAAGATTGAATAACTGCGGCGTCACGTTCCCCGGCGGCCCGGAGTCAACAGAGTATTGCGATACGCCCATGTCCGGTCGGACAAGATGCGCCTTGCCGGGATACTTCGCCTTCACCCAGCCCACCGGCTTCCAGTCTGCGTAAATCAAAGCCTCTGCGGATTGCAGAGTGTTCCCGGCCTTCAGCGGCAAAACCGAAGTCGGAGACAAAGGCCGCAAACAAACTTCGCCGCGGCCCATCGGCCTCGCGCGTGGATCCCACTCCAGCTTGAGAAACGATGACGTCAAGATCGCGTAGACAACGCCCATAGCGAAGGTCGACTCGATGTTATTCCCCACCCACCAAGCCTTCATGCGCTTATTGATCGCGTCTTCCTGGTCCATGAATTGTTTATCACGGCTTACCGAGGTCACTTCTGAAATAGGACGGATGTCAGTCAGGAGGCCAAGTAGTTCGAGGAAGAGCCCGAACATCTTGTTGTCGATCGGCTTCGCGCGGTAGGAAGGTCTTGCCGTGGGCCACTGGATGCCTTGCAGGTACTCGACATACCTGTCAACCATTTTCAGTTCTTCGGAAGATTTCTGATCGGCTTCCGCTTCTTCGTAAGCAGCTTCACACCACAACCGAATCGCGGCATCGGCCTGCGACTCGGCTTCCGCCGTCCGCTGCGAGGCAGAGGCCGGAAGCTCAGGAAAGAACGGCGTTTGTGCGGAGCTTGACATTTATACCCAGCCGCCTTCCGCTCCCAACCGTGCCGCTTCTGCGATGTAACTCTCCACCGTCCACGGCTCACCAAGCCCAGCTACGACTTGGCGAACCTTCTCAGCCACATCGTCCGACAACTCCACGACTACTGTCGAGTCCGATACTTGGACTCGGCTGCCACGAGCCGCCGTCTGAAGATTGGTTCGCAGCCGCTCGACCGTGGCCTTCTCCTGATCCAACTGCGCCTTCATCGCATAGAACTCCCCGGCAATCATCGTCCCGTTGGATACCGGCTTCCCCAGCTTGTCCTCGATGTTCTTGAGGTCGGATTCGGTCAGCATCATCGACCGAGAATCGCTGAGGGTATTCATGATCGAAGCCAGCGTTGCGGCTCCGCGCTCCCCAAACCGTGACATGAAAGCGTCCGCGACGTTGCCTGGCACAGAGATTTTAATTTCCTTGTAGCCCACCTGCTTTGCAACGATGCCGCGATACTCCAGCTTCTTCGGGTTCCGCGCCAGCAGCGCGTCGATGTCCTTCCAAACATGTGAGCCTTTGATGCAGTAGTAGCCCACACCTTCGCGGGCGAACAGCCGCACGCCAGCTTCCCCGGCCATCGCGCAGTCTGGACACTCAAGCGCCAGATCGTTTGGCCGGTGCGTGACGGCTACGTTGCCGTTGGGATTGTTTGGGGTCCAACCGCTTTCAGCGCGGCTCTGAGAAAATTTCGCATGCGGAGTGTTGCGCTCACCGCCGAAGACGTCTTGGACCGGAGCGGATTCTTTGTGGGTGACGGGATTCTCTGGCATTACTCGAACTCCTTCTCGTGACGAAACATCCAGTGCTCAAGTTGCTTCGTGATCCACAGCGCGGTTTTTACGTCCAGACCATCATCGCACACCATGCCGCCGGGCTTGTCGGCTTTGCCTTGGTAGATGACGAGAACATGGTCCATATCTTCTGCCGACTCCGTAGCGGCAATGAGAGCGTCGGTGACGCTCCCGCACTTCATGCGCTTGAGGTCTTCGGCCATGGGCTAGATTTCCATCCATTCCCTGTCCTGCGATGATTTCATAAGTTCCCAGTCTTGAATGTTATCCAACCGAATACTCTCAGCCGGAACTCCGAACGCATGGATCTGCGCTCGCGGCCCAGCCTTGTCGTGCACCGGAGAATAATCGCTATTGTTGAAGTCTTTCTTGTTTGGCCTGTGTGCCACGGACCAGCCCGGCCGCATCACCGCGTGGGTCGGAATAATTTCCCCTTTAATGTTTCTTGCCACGCCCTGCACGTAAGCTGCAGCATACGCCTCGTCCTTTTGCTCACTGGTGAACACTACCCGGTTTACATCGTCGATGACATAGTACTTCTTGTGCGCCTCGCTCCCTGTGTTCGGAGCCATCGCGGCCTGGCGCCCGTAATCCGAGTCGTGCGCGCACCACAAACAAATCTGCATCG
>CAZVYV010000098.1:0-9520 GCA_964630985.1 uncultured Occallatibacter sp. | reverse complement strand
AGGAAGATCATTCCCAGAACAAACGGCGATTGGCTCAGACCAAACGGACTGCGTTGACGTTGCATGGCCGCAGTGGTTGGCACAGCTACCGTGAGCGTAACGGTCGTTTGACCTGCGCCCGACGGTATGCTGGCGGGCGAGAATGTCGCTGTGGCTCCGGCCGGCAGCCCTGTGACCGTCAGGTTGATTGCAGCGGGAAACGTACTGCCGCTGGGTGGGCTGAAGACCAGCGTATAGCTCGCCTGCCCGCCAGGCGATACCGTGGCGGAAGTCGAACCGCCTGCGGGTGGGGCGACCGTGAAGGTTTCTACAGTTTCATTCAACCCTGCGCTGGTCAGGGTCACATAGTTGCCGTCACCCGAGTAGACCGCTGTAACCGAGTGCGCGCCGGCCGCCAGGCTTGAAGTGGTGTAGGCAGCGGTGCCTGCGGCGATGGTCGCGGTCCCGAGCTGCGTGGTCCCGTCATAGAACACCACGGATCCGCCTGGCGTGGCGGCAGAGGAAGAAGCTCCGCTTGTTGGGGAAAGTGTGGCAGTAAAAGTAACGGGGTCTGAGAAAAAGGTCGAATTGGCCGAAGCCGTCAGTAATAAGCCGGGTGTCGCCTGGTTCACTGTCAGCGACGTTGATGCCGTAGCCGTGCCGTAGTCAGTCGAGTCGGTTGGCGTGAATGTCGCTTTGAGCGTTTGCGACCCAGTGGCAAGGAGCGTCCCTGCCGCCGGCGAATAAACAAAAGCGCCTGCCACCGTTGAGCTGGCATTCAACTGTGCCGCGCCAAGAGGTGTGCCGTAATTGATTGCCGCAGGCGCTGGCCATGCGATTGCCGGAGTCGCTTGATTTACGGCAAGGATCACGCTCGCCGTAGCGCCCGAGTAATCCGTTGCGTCGGTTGGCTTGAAGGTGGCTGTAATTGTGTGAGAGCCCAGAGTCAACAGAGTTCCGGCGGCGGGGGAGTAGCTAAAGGTGCCCGCGATCGTCGATGTCGCATTGAGTTGTGTTGCTCCGAGCGCGGTCCCGTAGGTGACCGGTGCGGGTGTTGCCCAGGTTATTCCCGGCGCAGCCTGGTTTACCGTTAGCGTCGCAGTTGTCGTAGTGATCTTATAGTCCACCGCGTCAGTTGGCGTGAAGACTGCCGTCAGGGTTTGCGAGCCAGCTTTAAGAACCGTTCCCGTTGCCGGAGAGTAACTGAAACTACCGGCCACTGCGGCACTCGCGTTGAGCTGCGCCGCGCCCAAGGCCGTTCCATACGTGATTGCGGGCGGTGTTGCCCAGGTGATCGCCGGCGTCGCCTGGCCGATGGTCAGCGTGCCCGAAGTATTGGTCACCGTGTAGTTGCTGAGCCTGCCGTTGGGATCGTTCAAAGTCGCAGTGATCGGGTACGGTCCCACTGTTGAAGTGGGAATGGCCGTCGTGGCATAGCCGGCTGTGATGCCGTCGCCGGGGACGACGCCTGTGAGGGTTCCGCTTAATGTGGGCACATTCCCGCCGTAGATCATTGAGGCGTTGTTGGCCGCTACTGCGAGCGGCGCCTTGTTCACCGTCAATTTTGCGGTCTGCGTAGCAATGGTGTAGTCGGATGTGTCGGTGGGCGCGAAGGTCACTGAGAGAGTGAGGGAACCGGCATTCGGTGCCGCGCCGGGGGCGGGCGAGTAAACAAAAGTTCCCGGTACATTCGCAGTCGCATTCAATTGCGTACCACTCAGGGCTGTTCCATAGACAATCGCCGCCGGCGCTGGCCAGTTGATGACCGGCGTGGCTTGTGTCACGAGGAGCGTGACGGACGCGGTAGCGATTGTATAGTCCCTCGTATCTGTCGGCGTAAATGTCACGCCGAGGGTCTGGCTGCCGGCGCCGGGCTCGGTTCCAGCCGCAGGCAAATAGACAAACGTTCCCGGCACATTCGCGGTTGCGTTCAACTGGCTGGCGCTCAGCGGAGTTCCGTACACGATGGAGGCCGGTGCGGCCCAGGTAATGATTGGAACGTTGCTCGGCTGGTTGAGTGCAATCGTGCTTGACGTGCTGCCCGCATATGTCGTGTCGCCGCCGTAGCTGGCGTCGACGAGGTTGGATCCGCTGGTTCCCAGAACGGTAATGGTTGCGCTTGCCGTTGCCGTCTGCGCCATATATGGCTGGAGCACGTCTGCCTGATCCAACGACGGAATTGTGACGATGACCGCGGGGTAGCCGCTACTGGTGACCTTGACAGCTGCGGCGCCGTTCGCGCTCCCGGGAAGCGTTTCAGAAGCGGCTGGCGTGAAGGTTCCGTTGCCATTGCCCAGTAAAACACTTGCGGCGGCATAGCTTGACGAGGGCACAACCAGGTCGACGATGCCGTCCTGATTGACGTCAATGGGAACGACCGCGCTGGAGTAATAGTTAACGGACGGGCTCGCTGCCGCCGTGAAGGTCCCGTCGCCATTGCCCAGAAGGATGGAAAGAGAGCTGGAATAATAACTGCCTATGGCCAAATCCGGCTTGCCATCGGCATTGAAGTCCGCTACCACGATGGACGCTGGATCGGTGCCCAGCGAAAGCGTGTTGGGCACGCCCGAAAAGGTTCCATCGCCATTGCCAAGCAAAACGGTCAAGGTGCCGCCGTAGTCGCCCACAGCGATGTCCAGGTTTCCGTCGCCGTTGAGGTCGGCCACCGCCATCCCCACCGGAGAAGAGCCAGTGGCGGGATAGGAAGTGGAAATAGTAAAGGTCCCGTCGCCTTTTCCAAGAAGAATCACCAGCCTGTTGTTTGTGGTGTCGTCGATGGCAAGGTCGGGGATGCCGTCTCCGTTGAAATCCCCGGCGACGATCGCGGAAGAATTTGCCCCGGAGCTGGCGCTTGTGCTGACAGTATTAAATGTTCCATCGCCATTGCCGAGGAAAATGTTCACCGTGCCGGCTGATGTTACTACCGCAAGATCGGGAATGCCGTCGCCGTTGAAATCTGCCACCGCGATGGCCACCGGATAGGATGACGTTTGCGGGCTCAGAGCGCTTGTGGTGAATGTGCCAGCGGCGTTGCCGAGTTCGATGATGACGGCGTTGTTTTGCGCATCGAGGATCGCTACGTCGGAAATGCCGTCTCCGTTGAAATCCGCGGTGACGATCGCGCCGGGATAAGGCCCCGCAGGCGCTGAACTGAGTTGCGACCAGGTAAGAGCCGGAGTTCCGGCGAGCAGGTTTGCGGATCCGAGAGTGGAATTCCCGCTGCTGGTATCGACGAACGAGACAGGTCCCGTCGGAGCTTGCGGTCCGGCTCCGTACACGGTCGCGTTCAGCGTGTAATTGCCCGCGGTCCCGGAACTTGTAAGCGAAGTTGCGCTTGGATACGCGCCGGCGACCTGCAGGCTGCCTGCGGGCGATGAGGAGCCTCCGAAGGCCGCAGTTCCAGCGAAGACGGCTTTATAAGTGTGACTGCCCGGCAATGGCAGCAGGTTCATTGATGCCGTGCCCATGCTGTTCAGCTGAGCTGATCCCAGCAGATGGATATCGCCGCAATAACTCGCCGTGCCGTCACAGAAGTTAACAAGTCCGGAGGTAACCGGTGATCCGCCCGATGTTACAGAGGCGGCGAGAGTCACCGGGGTTCCCCACGCGGCAGTTGTCACGGAAGAACCGGCGGCGGTGATGGCCAGCGCCGTTGTTGAGAAGGTCGCGGGCGAACGAATCGTAATGGGCAGTTGGACAGAGGCGGTCAGCGCGCCGGATGTGCCGGTGATGGTGGCCGTTGCCGTGATGGGTTGGGCTGAGCTGGCCGCAGTCAGCGTAAGCACGCTTCCGGTGGCCGACGAGACCGGGTTCCAACTGGAAGTGACTCCAGAGGGCAGACCGGCGATGGAGAAGCTCACGCTGCCGCTGAACCCGTTGAGCGCGTTTACTGCTACCGAGCTCTTATCATAGCCTCCCGGCAAGAGCGTGACGCTACCGGGCGCAGGCGCGAGCGTGAAAGACGGAGCGTTCACCGTTACCGTAACCGTCGTGGATGCCGTGAGCGAACCGGAGGTTCCGGTAATGGTGACCGTCGAGGTTCCAGGCGTTGCCGCACTGCTGGCCATAAAAGTCATGGACGAGTAGTAGGTCGTCGGATTCGTTCCAAAGCTGAGGGTCACGCCCGAAGGCAATCCCGAGGCGCTCAAAGTGACATTTCCGGAAAACCCGTTTGTGCCATTCAGATAGAGATAGCTCTGAAATGATGCTCCCTGGTTTATCGAATATGTGCTCTGACCTGGGCTCAGCGTGAAGGATGGAGTAGCAACCGTGAGCGACACTGTCGTGGTGGCAACGATCGATCCCGATGTTCCCGTTATGGTCACAGGATAGGTTCCCATTGGCGCCACGTCCGTGGCCGAGAAGGTGATTGCACTTGAGTAGGTCGTCGGGTTTGTTCCGAATGCTGCCGAGACACCGGTGGGCAGGCCGCTGAGTGACAGTGTCACGTTGCCGTTGAAGCCGTTGGCTCCAGACACATACACATAGGAGCTTCCACTCCCGCCTTGGCCGATTGTCAACACCGAGGAACTGGAAAGAATAAAGCTGGGCGTCGCCGTAGTGATTGTGACCGATGTAGAAGCGGTTAAAGACCCGCTGGTTCCCGTCAACGTCGCGGTATAACTGCCCCCTGCCACCGACGCAGAAGCGGTGAGAGTAAGCTGGCTGGAGTTCGAATAGCCGATGAGGCTAACTGGGTTCGGCGAAAAGGAGGCAGTGATGCCGGAGGGCAGACCGCTCATCGACAAAGTTACATTGCCGGCGAAGCCATTATTTCCATACACGTATACATACGTGGTGGCTGATGTGCCTATACCCAGCGTGACAGACGAGGCAGAGAGCTGCATGCTGGGCGCAACGATGGAGAGAGTCATGGTCGTCGTTTTGCTGATCGACCCCGACGTGCCGGTAATCGTGACGGTGTAATTACCGACGGCAGCTGAGGAGCTTGCAGTCAACGTCATCGCGCTGGAATAAGTAGTTGGGTTGGTGCCGAAAGACGCAGTGACCCCGGCCGGCAAGCCGCTCGCGCTGAAGGTTACGCTCCCGTTGAAACCATATAGATCGTTGACATTGACATAGGTGCTTTCGGTTCCGCTCTGCGAAAGAGTGTCGCTGGATGGGGCGCTGATGGTAAAGCCCGGTGCGCCGACAGTTAAGCTCACTGTTGTGGAAGCATTGATCGATCCGGCAGTACCGGTAACCGTAACCGTATACGTTCCCGGGGCCGCCGAGCTGCTCGCCACGAAAGTCAGCTGGCTGAAACTCGCCGTAGGATTCGTGGCGAACGACGCCGTAACTCCGGCGGGAAGTCCGGAGGCCGACAGCGTAATGGCTCCTGTGAAACCGTATTGATCGTTGACCTCGATAAAGGTGGTCGCCGTCCCACCTTGACCGAGCGATGCACTTCCGCCGCCATATAGTGTGAATCCAGGAGCATTCACGGTCAGCGTAATTGTGGCCGTCGCCGTGATCGGTCCAGAAGTTCCAGTGACGGTCAGCGTCGCGCTACCTACCGCGGCTGAGTTGCTGGCGATGATCGTTAACTCCCCGCTGGAGGTGATGGGATTGGGCGTAAAGAACGCGGTGACTCCGCTCGGCAAGCCGCTGACCGATAAAGTTACGTTCCCGGTAAACCCGTTCGACCCTGAAATATCCACGAAAGTCGAACTCGTCGTACCCTGACCCATCGAAAGACTGCCGCTGGTCGACACGGTAAATCCGGGCGCAACTAGATTCACATAGATCTGGGTCGAAGCAGTGAGGGAGCCGGATGTGCCGGTGACCGTGATATAGCCAAGCCACGGTGCCGCGGTACTGCTCGCAGTCAAAGTAAGAACGCTGGTTGTGCTGGTTGGATTGGCGCCGAAAGAGGCCGTCAATCCGCTCGGCAGACCAGAGACCTGCAAGTTGACGCTACCCGTGAAGCCATACAGAGCGTTCACCGTAATCGTGGAATTCGCGCTGGCGCCTTGATTGACCGTAAGGCTGTATGCGGATGGCGACAGAGTAAAGCTCGGTCCGTGGATTACGAGCTCAATCGTTGTCGATTCTGTGGTCGTCCCCGAGGAGCCGGTAATCGTTACCGCGTATGAACCTTGAACCGCCGCATTCGATGCGCTCAGCGTGAGCACGCTCGAACTGCTCGTCGATGAGGGGTTAAAGGAAGCCGTGACGCCGCTTGGCAGATTAGACGTCACAGCGAGGATGACATTCCCGCTGAAACCGTCGGCGTCGGTCACCGAAATCGTAGTGGTTGCATTGGCGCCCTGCAACACGCTCACCATGCCGTTGGATGAAGATATCCAGAAGCCAGGCACGGCTTTGCCGGCCAGGTCATCGATGAGCGGCTGCCCGGCCGGACTGCCCCACCCCGTCACAAGGTCATAGCCTGGAACTGAGCTGAACCAGACTGTCTGGTTGTCCGTATCGTTGTTGCCCGACTGGATATCATGGAGATCCGTGCCGTAGCTCGAGCCGGTGCCGATCTGGCTGAGTGAGGCATCGATAAACCCGATTCCACCGAGGGGAGCGTTGCCGGCTTCAACCGCCTGCTGGTTGACCAGCGCCATAAAGCCCGCCCAGCGCGGCGTCGCAAAGCTGGTGCCCGAACCGCTGTCATAGCACGAGCCCAGGTTGCAGACGTAATTGTCAAAGTCTGCTTCCGCGGCCACGTCGGGCACATTGCGCAGGGTGTTCGAACCCCCATTCGTCGATGTCGCCAATCCGCTTTGCCAACTTGGAATCGGTATGCTGTCGGGGCTGATGCCGCCTCCGCTTCCGAGCCCACCGGAATTCCAGGCTACTTCGCTCGACCAGACGCCGGCCGCCGCAGCGGTTGTCAAATGTGTTCCACCTACAGCGGTCACATACTGGCTCTCGGCGGGATAAAAGAACGGACTGATCGAAGCCTGAAAGGCGCCGCTGTCTCCCGAAGCGGCAAAAAACGTCTGTCCTTGTGCCGCCATTTCCTGGAGTATGGCTTCTTGCGCGGGAATGCTGCCAGGAATCCAGCCCCATGAGCATCCAATCTGTTTTGCCGTATTGTCGGTCGCGATCTGATTCAGAACTGCCGCGGAAGAGGCTGCTGACGTCGGGTCGCCTATATACACCTCGACGGCGTTCAGCCCGGGCGCCATTCCGATCGCCTGCACGATGTCCAACACCTGTTCGGCATCCTCCCCATAGACGGTATTCGTCGCGCTTCCAACCAGAATGTTCTGCACAGGAACGTCGTACGTCTGGCCGGCGCCGCTGAAGTTCAGGCCGACATCGCTCGTGAGATACCCGCCGAACTCGACCAGCGCCACGGTTTGATTGAGTCCCGTGAGCACACTGCCGCCGTAGTAGGCTGCGCGCATATCGCTGCCCAGATAACTTCCGCCAGGTCCTGACCCGTTGATATTCGCCATGGGCGTGTTCGTGTCGGGAAGAACGTACATGGCGTGCGGAAGTGAAAAGCTATCTATGCCGTCGATATGGGCAATCGGGGTGCTCAGTGCAACGGATGGTTCGCGGTCTGGCGAAAAGAAAGAACGATTCTCCGTCGGATGCTGATACGCGCCCATCCTCACATGGAATGCGCTGTTGACCTGGGCCACAGTTCCTTCAACCGCAACCACCAGTCTGTTTTTTGACGGCCCGGTAACGGTAAATCCGTTGGCAGTGGCAAAATCGGCCACCTCCTGGTAGTCGCCTTCGGTCGGCCCGAACTGATCGGTAAATTCCTCCACGCTCAAGAATTTGTGGTAGTCGGAGCTGGCCGGATCATATAAGCGCACAAGGAGCTGATCTAACTGATCCTGGTTCCGCAGCGGTAGCACGATGCTAAGTTCCATCTTCTGGCTATCGGGGAGCGCGCCAAGGAATCGTGCACTCTGTCCGTTCACGATTGCGGCCATTTGATTGGGCAACACCTGCAGAGGCGGCGCGGCGACCATTTGCGCGGAAATCGTCAAGGAGAGTGACAACAGCGTCAGTCCCGCGGCCAAGGAGAGAAACTTCCGCCATCTTCCACTTGCGGAGATGTGGTTGCTTACCGGGAAAGACGACTGAATGATGGATTCGAAAAATACTCCAGCTGACATCGCTCGTTCACCTCGATAGACGGAACCCATGGCGCGGCGCGAGATATCGAATCCCCGCCTCGGACTACAAGGAAATAGCTGCTTTAAAGTCGCAGAATTATAGCATGCTGTTCAATAAAGCGGAGTTAACACAATCGTCGTAGGGGCGGAGAAGCTCAATTGCGCCAATCCGATCAGCGCACTAAGCGCGGATATCAAACGCGAAAAAGCGAATCGCGTGAACGCGTTCCGGAGTAACGCGAGCGATTTGGTTGTTGGGGCGCTGACTTCTAGCTAGCCGAACCGACCCGCGCCAAGTTATCAATCCTGTGAAGTTCGCTTGTCGAATATGTTTCGGGGCATTGGCGGAGTTCCGCGCGGATGACCGGCAACTCGTCAGTTACTTTTCACAAACATTTCCTCGCATCGCGCCGGTCTTTCGATTGTTGAACCCGATCGAAAGCATTCTTCGACGTCGCCGCGCTGCTCATCGCCTCGCCGCTCTTCAGGCGCACGTTTTAGCGATCAGCCCCGGCAAGTTGTCTAGCTTGTCTTCGGAAATTACTGCCTGGTCACTGACGAATTCGGCTAACCAATCGGAATTCGGCGCCAAAGATTGGGGGAAGCCCAGCGGGCTAGCTGTTTTGACAAATCCAGGAAAGGCTCATCGCTGGCTCACGACTTTCCTGCGTGATCGCCATATTCCCAGTCATAAGGCACTCCGGTGTCGCCGAGGATAAACCTGACCAACTCGGCGAAGCCGGCCTCGGAACGAACATCGTTTGACAGGATCACGACACAACGCTGGCCGGCCTCGATGCAGACCACGCTGTTGGCTGTCTGGCCGTCGTGGCCGCCTTTGTAGAAGCCGTGGCCCTGCGGGCCGTCGAACACAACGACGCCCAGTCCGGCGTAAAGATCCTTGCGCTGCTCGCTCACCGGCAAGTCTGGCTGCAAAAACGGAAACTGGTGTGAACTCGTGATATGCAGTAGCGGTTTGGTCATCTCGGCGCGAGAGGCCGCGCTGAGTCCATTGCCGCTGACCAGCGCGGCAACGAATTTAGGCAGATCGGAAATTGTCGTGTTCATCGAGCCCGCCACGCGCACCTTTTTGCGCATTTCATGGGCCTGCGGCTGGCCCTGGTCGTTCCATCCTTCGTCAACATTGGGCTCGAGACCGTCATGCCAGATCAGGCTTGTGCGGGTCATGCCGAGCCTGTCGAAGTTTGCCCGGGTCAGATCGCCGACGTCGAGCCCCAATCCCTGCGCTTTACGACCGTGCTCGATGACGAATTGCAGCAGGATGAGACCCTCGCCCGAATAACTGAAGCGCGTGCCAGGCTCGAAATGGATGTGCAGCTTCATATCCGGTTCGACGAACCAGAAGTTGCTGAAGCCGGTGGAATGAGTCAGGCACATGCGCGGCGTGATCTTTTCCCAGCGCGGGTCGTCAGCCAGGTCCTTGTACGGCCCGT
>CAZVYV010000097.1:0-9680 GCA_964630985.1 uncultured Occallatibacter sp. | reverse complement strand
CCTCGCGCGCTGGATGGAGCGCCTGGCCGCACCGGAGAACTAGCCACCAGGCCGGTTTCCAGGGCAATCCGCCCTTTCCCACCCGGCACACGCTCAGCATTGTCTTTGCTATACTTATAGGGTTCGCCGATCTGCGGAGGTGGCGAAATTGGCAGACGCACTAGCTTGAGGTGCTAGCGCCGCAAGGCATAGGGGTTCAAGTCCCCTCCTCCGCACCAAAGATCTCTGCGCCGGGGCTCCTGGTCTTCATCCAAGCCTTCAGGCGCGCATGGAAAGTAGCTTAAGAAATGCAGATTCTCTTCTACTTCGTCGTTATCCTGCACGTGATTGTGTGCTTCTTCCTGATTGGCGTCGTCCTGCTCCAGCAGGGCCGCTCGGCCGATCTCGCCGGCGCATTCGGCGGCCAGGGTTCGCAGACCGCTTTCGGTCCCCGCGCCGCGGCCAATGTGCTCACCCGCCTGACCACGTGGTCGGCGATCATCTTCATGTGCACATCCATTTGCCTTGTGGTTCTCTTTGTGCGTTCCTCAGGCTCGCACTCGGTGCTTGAAGGCGGTTCCGCTCCCGTCAGCGCCCCCGCCAAGCCCGGCAAATAGGCGCTCTCGTTCCCCAAGCTGATTTGCTCGAATGGTTTCGGCATCGACTTCTGAGAGGGTTCAATGGCGGCAGGTTCATCGCGCCGCGTGCACGGACCAATTCATAGTTCGACCAAAATTAGGGTGTGGCTTTTCTATTCCCTAATCCCTATTCCCTAAGCCCTGCTTTTTTCACACCGGCGGCATCGCGTCCACCACCGGTACGCCCGGTGGCGGAGTAAAGCGAAACGTCTCTGCTGGAATCTGCGCGTCTGGCTGCTCATCTGTAAATGTGAATTGGGTGATCGCGCCGTCGGCTTCGTCTACCTCGATCCCGTTGATCGAGCCGTCGCGCGTCACCGTCAACGCAACCCGCGTCACGCGCTTCTCCTGGCCTTTGGGCTGGCCGGTCATGGTAAAGCAGCCATTTGGAGCGGCAGCCAGCGTCAGGCCGGTCAGTTCCTTTTCAAGCTGCGTGTGGCCCAGCAGAAAGCGCAGCGGTGAGCGCAGATCGTCCAGCTCACTCGCCGGGATGCGCTGCACCTGCGCGTCTCCCTGCGTATAAAACCACGCGTATTTGCCGTCGAGCAGGAAGATCTTTCCCTGCGGCGTGCTGTACTTCCACATCATGCGCCCGGGTTTGCGCAGGAAAAGCGTGCCGCTCTCGGTTTTTGTCATGCCCAGCCCGGCATAGCTCTCGCTGAACCCTGCCTTCAGTGACTGCAACTGGTCGTAGCGGTGGTCGACGCGCTGTGCCAGCTCATGTACCGATGGAAGATTTTGCTGTGCGGCAAGGCAGGTGGCAAAAAACAAAACGGCGGCCAACGCCAGACCGCCGCTCATCTTCAATGTCCGTATCTTCATTGGCCGAGAAGCTGCGTGCAGTTCACGCCGCCCGTGGGGTCAAATTTGATCTGGTCCGTCTCATCGTCGCAATAACCGCGGTCGCCCGTCTTTCCCACACTCTGAGGCTTTGCCGTCAGGGTGAAGCTGTTAAAGCGATCCACGTTGTTGGCCGTCACTTTATCGCCGCATGCAATCGTGAACTCGTATCCCTGCTTGAAACCTGACGCCAGATCCGACGGCAGCAGCTGCGCGCTGGTCGGGGTCGGCGTTCCCGAATGTGGATCGCCGCCCAGCGCCTGAAGCGTGCACGCATATCCAAGCGACGGGTACGACTCCTGATACATGTTCTCCGCCTCGACGATCTTCTGCAGCGAATTGACGGCGGACAAAGCGTTCGCCCTCTTCGTATAGACGCTAATGCTGGCGATAGCCAAAAGAGAAAGGATCGCGATGATGGCCATCACAATCAGCAATTCCATCAGAGTGAAGCCATTGGGCGAGAAAGCGCGGCGCGCGCGGTTGCGGCGGCAAACACTGGACTTGCAGTTCATGGAATTCCCAAAGCCTCGCGAAACAGGCCGGCTTTCACCGGCCTTCTGTCAAGATGCTACAACGTATAGACGCGATTGGGAAATAGATCGCTCATAGGAGCAGGGAATAGGGAATAGGGATTAGGGATTAGCTGCATCCGCGAAATGCGGAGGAAGCGGAACGGGAAGTTGATCGAATGGGAATCTTCGCGCTTTAAAGGTGTGCAGGGTGGCGGCCAAACATTGTTTTCTAATCCCTGTTCCCTAATCCCTGGTCCCTGCTCTCAGCACACCAGCCGGCCGCGGCCGAGCTTCACCCCGTCCAGCCGGCCAAGCAGGGTCACCGCGATCCGCTCCGGATCAAACAGCCGCTGTGCCATCGCCTGCACCTCTGCCGCAGTCACTTCGTTGATGCGCGCGATGATCTCGTCGGCCGAGAAGAACTGGTGGAAGTACATCTCCTGCCGCGCAAGGTTGGCCATTCGAGCGTTCGAGCTTTCCAGGCTCAGTAGGATATTGCCCCTCAGTTGATCCTTTGCGCGGGTCAATTCTTCCTCACTGATCGGGCTTTCCTTCAGGTTGCGAAATTCCGCCAGAATCAGGTCCACCACTTCCAGCGCCTTGCCCGCCGAAGTCCCCGCATAGACGCAGAAGTTTCCCGTATCCCGATAGGGGCTCATGTCGGAGTAAACCGAATAGGCCAGTCCCCGCTCCTCGCGGATGTTCTGGAACAGCCTCGAGCTCATTCCTCCGCCCAGCACAGTGTTCAGGATCGAGGTTGCATAGCGGCTGTCATCCGCCACTGGCGGCGCTGGAACTCCGAGGCAAATCTGCACCTGCTCCAGCGATTTCTTGTTGCGCAAAATAATCCTTGCACTCGGCTCAGGCGCCGACAGCTCACTGAGCGTCTGGCCGCCCGGCAACGCGGAGAACTTTGCCGCCACTGCCTCGACAAACTGATCGTGGTCCAGGTTTCCCGCCGCGGAA
Source organism: uncultured Occallatibacter sp. (assembly GCA_964630985.1). GTDB lineage: Bacteria > Acidobacteriota > Terriglobia > Terriglobales > Acidobacteriaceae > Telmatobacter. The sequence continues at coordinate 6,742 of CAZVYV010000097.1, read as the reverse complement.
AAGACCATGTTTCCGCCGTGGAACCGGTCGCCATGGTAGCCAAACAGCTGTTGCTGGCCCAACCGCCTCACCGTCTCCGTTGTTCCCAGGATCGGGCTGCCCAGCGGATGTCCTTTCCAGAAACTCTGCGTGAACAGTTCGTGCACCAGCACGTCCGGATTGTCCTCGTCGATCTTGATCTCTTCCAGAATCACGCCGCGCTCCCGTTCGATGTCGGGCGCCGCAAACGTGGGATTCAGGACCATATCCGTCAGCACATCCAGCGCGATCGGCGCATGGTCAGAAAGCGATTTCACGTTAAAACAGATGGTCTCCTTGCTGGTAAACGCGTCCAGATTTCCGCCAATCGAATCCATCTCACGTGCGATGTGCTGCGCCGAGCGCGAGCGGGTGCCCTTGAAGAGCATGTGCTCCACAAAATGCGAAATGCCGTTCACTTCCGCGCTTTCGCAGCGCGACCCCGACTTGATCCACACGCCCATAGCCACCGAATGCAGGTGCTCCATCCGCTCGGTCAGCACAATCAGGCCGTTCGGCAACTCGGTGCGTCGAAGGTTTCGCTCAGTGTTCATCTGCGTCATGTTGAGATTCGATTCTAGGCCAACCGGGCCCCAGCGACCTGTTTATGCCTTTCAAGGTCGTTATTCCCGGCAGCTCGGTAGCTCGTCGCCAAATCCAGACGACCCTTGATCTGCCCGCAGCAACACCGGCTATCATTCTCAAAGCCGTGCCCGACAAACCCAACCAACTCGTACCAATAGGCGCTTCCGCGCCTGCCCCGGCGGCTCTTGACCCCCAAACTCGTCCTCTATTTGGATTGGATGCGGCAGCCCTCACGGGGGTTCTAGCGCAGGAAGGGGAGCCATCGTGGCGCGCAAGTCAAATCATTGAAGCCATTTATCATCAATATATTACAGATATATCCTCCATCACTACATTGTCTTTGGATTTACGCCGGAAGCTCGTTTCCCACGGCTGGCAAATCGGCCGTCCCGAGATCGCCAAGGCCTTCCTGTCCGCCGACGGAACCGAACGCTATCTGGTCAACTGCCCCGGTCCCAAGCCCGAAACCGTGGAGACGGTCTGGATGCCTGAAGGCGACGAAGGCGAGGCCGGCGACGGCACGGACGAAGAGTCGTCTTCGGAAACGGAATCCTGGCGTCGTGCCACCATCTGCGTCTCCTCGCAGGTCGGGTGCGCCGTAAACTGCCAGTTCTGCCTCACCGCCAAGCTCGGCCTTCAGCGCAACCTGACCGCAGGCGAGATTGCTGGGCAGGTCGTCGCCGTTCTCGATCGCCACAGCGTCCGCGTGGGCCGCGACCGCGTGAACCTCGTCTTCATGGGCATGGGCGAACCGTTTCTCAACTACGACAACTTCATGGCTGCGGTGCGCCTGCTCGTTCGAGAAGTCGGCCTTAGCCCGCAGCGCATGACGGTTTCAACTTCCGGCATCGTTCCCGGCATCGAGCGTTTCGCCTTGGAGCCGCCCGACCTCCGGCCCAAGCTCGCCATCAGCCTTAACGCGCCCAATGACGAGATTCGTGCCGAGATCATGCCCATTAACCGGAAATGGCCTATTGCGGCGGTCATTGAAGCCGTGCGGCCCATCCGCCTGCGCCCGCATGAGCGCATCACGTTCGAATATGTTTTGCTCGGCGGGGTCACCGACCGCCCAGAGCATGCCCGCGAGCTCGCCCGCCTCGTGCGTCGCAGCGGCCTGCCCGTCAAAGTGAATCTGATTGCCTGGAATTCCGGCCCCGGCATTGCCTACAGCACGCCCGTCTCAGAGTCGGTCGAAGCCTTCAAACGCATACTCGCGGGTGAGGGAATTCCCGCCTACATTCGCCAGCCGCGCGGCCGAGACATCTTCGCCGCCTGCGGCCAGCTCAAGCGCACCGTCGAAGCCTGAGCCGGCCCCTCTCTCCGAACCTCAATCTATCGTCTACCGTATCGGGTGTAGAATGGTGTCAAATTCTGCCAACCACCGGACCTGGGCTACGTCCAACTCCACAGAAAAAGCGCAAGCCGCCGGCTGAAAGGAGTCTCGTATGCGTGAGTCCTACGCACGTGTCCCTCTCGGGTTCCTTACTGCGTTCGTCGCAGCCTCCTGTTGCTCGCCTGTTCTGGCCGCCACACCGTCACCGTCCTTCACCATCGTAGCCACCAACGTCACCATGTCTTCCACCCTCGCCACTGGATCCGGTTCCACGTCCTTTCTGCTAACTTCGGTCAACGGCTACGCCGGCACCGTTGGCGTCAATTGCTCTAACTTGGATCCCCCGGCCGGGATCAACGTTCCCGTTTGCGATTTCGGAGGGCCTGCATTTCCAGTTTCCTATCCGCTGACTGCAAATCAGGCGGTCACGGGCACAGTTCTCTTCCTGAACTCTCATCCACCTTGCAGCAACGGAGTTTGCCCCGTCAGCCTGCCTCGTCGCAGCCACCATGGGCTGCCGCAGAGCTTGGCCTTGGCAGGCGCGCTGCTTTTCGGACTTGGTTTTAGGCGCCGAGCGCCCCGCTGGCTTGTGCTCACCCTTTTTGCTGCGGGCTCACTCGCCGCTATGGTCGGAATCAACGCATGCGCGAACAACAGCGTCGTTACGCCGGGGACCTATACCTACACGATTATGGCAAAGGACATGAACACCAACGTGTCTGTGACCACGACCGTCAACGTTACGGTGCCATAGGGCCCTTCAGCCAGGTTCAGTTTGCTTCTTCGCATGCACAGAAGCCGCCCTCGCACCCCGCCTACTGGCTTGGCGGCATCGCCAGGGGCTGCACGCTTCCGCAGTCAGCGCCCTTGTAAGTGGACGTTGCATTCATGGTCATGGTCATTTGCTGGCCATTACCCATCGTCATATTCATCAGCATCGTCGTCTTCGTCGTATTCGCGTCCACGAAAGTCGTCTTCACGGTTCCTGTCATACTCGTGCGCCCCGTGCAGCTCAGGTCCGCGCTCATGCCGGTCGCCGTTATCGACACGTTCGTCACCTGGCATTGCGCATTCTGCGGATTGCTGTATGGGCCCCCGTATTTATCGATCATCGCCTGCGTCACGCAAACCTGCTGAGTGCGCCCGCCCATTTGCGGCATGTTCGGCATTCCGCTCATGCTCATGCTGCTGGTTACTTCCCAAAGGCCGGCCTTCCGCTGTCCCTGCGCGCTCACCGCCATCGCAATCAAACAACAGCTCACCACCACCCAAATCCGGGTCTTGCTCATACTGCCTCCTGGTCGCGCGGATTTACTGCGGAGCGCGTGTAACGAATCTAGCGCAAACCATCGCTCCGAGAACAGACTTATTTTCGCCGTCTTTTGTGGATTCCCGGCCGCTTCTTCCGGAGCCTGCACACCCCAGACAAATCCATTTGCGATCGCAGGGGCCTGCTCTTTGGCCCACCCGTTTACTGCGGTGCCGGTCCGCGGACCACCTGCACCAGGTTGCCCGTATCGAGATCCTTGGCAAACGCGTTTTTCACATCTTCGGCAGTAAGCGCCATGTACTTCTTCGCCGCGAGCACAGGCTCGTCGAGGGGCAGTCCCATCTCGGCGCGACCCAGCAGTGCGCCCGCAACCGCATCCTCGCTCGAGGTGCTCAGCGGAATCTGCCTGAGCATCATCGCCTTGGCCTGGAGAAGCTCGGCGTCCGACACATCCTGGGTCCGCATCTGATCCAGGTCCCGGACGATGATGGCCCGGGCTTTCGACACATTCTGCGGGTCGCAACCATACTCTACCGAATAGCTCGCCCTGCTCTTCGATGCATTCAGGCTCGCGTCTACCGTATAGACATACCCGTTCACCTGGCGCAGATCGTGATACAGACGCGTGGCGTAGAAGCCGCCCCCCAGCACGTGATTGCCAAGTTCAATCGGGTAATAATCGGGGTCGAAGCGGTTCAGATTGAGCTGCTCGGCCAGCGTCACTGTGTCTTGCACTGCCTGGTTGTCGGGCACATTGGCCGCTGACGCCTTGTTCACTGGAATCGCCGGCAGCGTCGTATTCGGGGTCGGACCCGATGCCTTCCAATCTCCAAACCATTTTTCAATCGCCGTTCGAGCCTCGACCGGTGTGATGTCACCGATCACCACAATGGTGGTGAGATCGGGCCGCACCGTCGCAGCATGGAATTGCTTCACCTCATCGAGGGTCAGCTTCGAGACTGTGTCTGGCGTGGTCTCGCGAAGAATCGGGTCGCCGGCAGGAACCAGCGCCAAATTCAGTGCGCGCGAGGTGCGGTAGCCCGGGCTCAGGAGATTGCCGGCCACAAACTGCGCCGTCTGGCCGCGCGTGATCTCGAAAGCCTGCTCGGGTAGGGCGGGATGCAATTCGTTATCGGCCAGCAGTTGCACGCCTTTCGAAAAATACTCCTTCAAGACGCTCAGCGAAAACCTGTCTCCGGCGCTTTCGTTGGCTGCAATGTCGTCCAGCGCTTTCGCAAACGTCAGCCGATCCATGGTCTCGGTTCCGTAGGAGTAGAGTTCGCCGAGCACGCTGCCCAGGCCCTCTTCGCCCGGCGGCGTTTGCAGGTTGGCGTTGTGCTTGATCATTCCCGCCAACGTGACGGTGGGGCTCGTCGGATCGGTGCGCACAATCAGCCGGATTCCGTTCGGCAGCTTCATATCCGTCACCGCAAGCGAATCCGTCGGCACTTGAATAGCATTCAGCGGACCGGCCGCCCAATCCGGCAGTACTACGGGCTTTGTCGGCGCCGACGTTGCCTGTTCTGCGCCGCCGAATCCCTTGGCTGCAACCGCCTCGCCGTTTGGCGCAGGCTTCAAAATGGCTGAAATGGTGCTCGTATTCAGCAGGTATTGTTTGGCCACGCGATTCACATTGGCCAGCGTCACCTTGCGGATCGCGTCAACGTCCTCTTCAGGCGAGTCGCGGCCCTCTCCCGCCAGTGCGGCTGACCATACATCGGCCAGCCCGGGAATAGAGTTGCGTTCGAACTCGGCTTGCGCAATTTCGCTGCGCTTGGCCGCATCCACAAGATCCGCGGGCACCCCATTCGTCGCGTAGCCCTCAATGATCTGCCGCATCTCGGTCATCGCGCCTGCGGCGTCTGCATCGGCCGGCAGTGCCACCACCCCGTAGCCGACGCTCGCCTTTCGGTACGCCTCGGCAAATCCGAATTCGGCAGCCAGCGCCTTGCCAGCGGGAACCATTCCGTACAAATCCGCGCGCTCATTCGCCAATACGTCCCCAAGAATCTGCGCAGCCGCGAAATCCGGTGAGTCGGTGCCCGGCATTCGGTACGCAATAAAACCCAGAACATAAGGCAGGTTGCTGTCGATGGTGAAGCTTTCCGTTTTAAATGGCTGAAGATCAACGGCCGGGCGCGCCGGCACCGCATGTTTTGGAGTAGTTGAATAGAGTTGTTTGATCTCCGCTAGCGTTTTTGCGGCGTCCACATCACCCACAATGATGAGAATCATGTTCGAAGGCGAGTACCACTTTTCGTAAAAATCCTTCAACATGGGCCCGGTGGTCGCGTCGAACGAAGCCTTCGTGCCCAATGGATCGTGCGCGTAGGGCGTCCCGGCAAACATCGCAGTGTTCAGCTGGGCAATGAATTTGTAGGTCGGATTGGACAGATCGCGCTGCACTTCCTGTTCGATGGCTCCGCGTTCCTGGTCCCACTCGCTCTGCGCGTCGTCAATTCCGTTGACGCACGCGGCCTGCGCGCGCAGCGCCACATCCACGTCAGCCGATGGCACGGTAGTGAAAAACTGCGTAATGTCCTGTTGTGTGTCCGCATTATCCTGGCCACCGAGCAGGGCATAGATAGCCGCAGTCTGATCGGCGGTCATGCCCGAGCAGCCGCGGAATGCCATGTGCTCCTGCGCATGCGCCATGCCGGGAAATCCGTCGGGCGTCTCGTTCCCGCCGACGATAAAGTTAGCTTGCACGGTTGCCACGGGCGCCAGCTTGTTGGGGATGATCACCACGCGCATTCCATTGGAGAGCGTGGCTCGAGTGACGTTCTCAGTTGCAGAAGAGGTCGCCTGAGCAGAGCAGGGCATTATGGCTGTCGTCAGGCACAACAAGGGCAAAAATTGCTTGATATTCAAAAGGATTCTCCATCGGGGTGTGGCCCAAGCTCAAGGCCCGCACGCTCAATCGTACGATGCCTCCGCGGGCTTGGCCAATCGCGTGCCCGTCAATTCTTCTTAGACGCCTTCTTCTTAGACGCGCTATCCGCGGCAAGCTTCATCAGGGCGTCGGTCACGCGGCCGGGAGCATGTCGAACGACGTTTTCCTCGCTGGCAAAATTGCCCAGGATGCAGTGCACGCCCAATGCCTCGATGTTCTTAACATCGGGCAGGATCGGCGTCGCGCCCTCCGCAGCGTAGCGGGCCAGTGTCTCGGCTGAATACTGCGCCGTGTTCACGATGGCGTAATCGAAGATTTGCGATCGCGTGTGCTCATAGATGCGCTTGATGTGCTCGGATGCAGTCAGGTTCAGGCTCTCGTTGGCTTGCGTCATCAGGTTGCAGACGAAAACGCGCACCGCCTTCGCCGAACCCAGTGCCGCCGGGATTCCGTCCACCAATAGATTTGTGATGAGCGAGGTGTATAGCGATCCGGGGCCCACCGTGATCAAATCGGCACGCTTGATCGCCTCAAGGGTCTCCGGAAGCGGGGCGGGATGGGGCGGATCGAGCGTCAGCTGCACAATGCGGCGCTTGCTCGCCGTAATGTTCGTCTCTCCGCGCACGACGGTCCCATCGTCCAT
>CAZVYV010000096.1:0-9685 GCA_964630985.1 uncultured Occallatibacter sp. | reverse complement strand
TGAAGCTGGCGGTTGTGGCCCCGGCAGCAACGGTTACGCTTGCCGGCACGGTTACAGCAGAGTTGTTGCTGGCCAGACTGACAGTGAAGCCGCTGCTGGCCGCCGCTGCATTCAGCGTCACGCTGCAGCTGTCGGTTCCTGCGCCGGTCATTGAACCGTTCGTGCAACTCAGTGCGCTCAATACCGGCAATCCCGTACCGCTCAGGCCGACGACGGTGGAAGGTCCTGTCGAGGAGTTGCTGGTCAGGGTAAGCTGGCCAGTTGCCGCGCCGGCTGTACTTGGTGCGAACTGCACGGTCAACATGGCTGTTTGATTGGGGTTTAAGGTCAGCGGGAATGTCGCTCCGGATACGGTGAATCCAGTCCCAGTGACGGTGGCAGCGCTCACGGTAACCGCGGCGGTTCCGGTCGAGGAAAGTATCAGTGTCTGCGTCGGGGCAGCGTTCACGTTGACGTTGCCGAACGACAGGCTCGACGAGTTGACACTGAGCGTGCTCACTGACGCCCCCAGTTGAAGCGTGAAAGTCTTGGTTACGCTATTGGCGCTGGCAGTCAGCGTGACGGCCTGAGCGGTGCTGACCGCTGCGACGGCAGCGTTGAAGCTGGCGGTCGTAGCCCCGGCGGCAACGGTTACGCTAGCCGGTACTGTGACCGCAGAGTTGTTGCTGGCCAGACTGACAGTGAACCCGCCACTGGCCGCCGCTGCATTCAGCGTCACAGTGCAGCTGTCGGTTCCCGCGCCGGTGATTGAACCGTTCGTGCAACTCAGCGCGCTCAATACCGGCAATCCCGTACCGCTCAGGCTCACGACGGTGGAAGATCCTGTCGAGGAGTTGCTGGTCAGGGTGAGCTGCCCTGTAGCCGGTCCGGCAGCGGCTGGGGCGAACTTTACAGTCAGCGTGGCCGTCTTATTGGGGTTCAAAGTGAGCGGGAAGGTCACTCCTGAAACGGTGAAGCCGCTTCCAGTGACGCCGGCCGCGCTGACGGTCACCGCAGTGGTTCCGGTCGAGGAAAGTGTCAGGGTCTGCGACGAGGCGCTGTTCACGTTGACGTTGCCGAACGACAGGCTCGACGAGCTGACGCTGAGCGTGATCACTGACGCACTCAGTTGAAGCGCGAAGGTCTTGGTTACGCTGTTGGCGCTTGCGGTCAGAGTGACGGCCTGAGACGTACTGACCGAGGAGACGGTCGCTGTGAAGCTGGCGCTGGTGGCTCCAGTGGCAACGGTTACGCTTGCCGGAACGGTGACAGCAGGGTTGTTGCTGGCTAGACTCACCGCGAATCCACCGCTGGCCGCTGCCGCGTTCAGCGTAACTTTGCAACTGTCGGTTCCTGCGCCGGTCATTGAACCATTTGTGCAACTCAGTGTGCTCAATGCCGGCAATCCCGTGCCGCTCAGGCTGACGACCGTCGAGCTCCCGCCCGAGGAGTTAGAGGTGATGGTAAGTTGTCCTGTCGTTGCCCCCCCCGCAGTGGGAGTGAAGTTCACTGTGAAGCTATAGGTGCCACCGGCAGACACGGTGACTGGAAGGTTGCCTTCGCCGCTGACTGAGAATGCCCTTCCCGACACACTGATTTGCGAAATCTTTACCGATGATGATCCCTGATTCAAGAGTGAAACGCTCGCGCTGCCCGTTTTTCCCAGCGACACTCCTCCGAAACTAACAGCGCTCGGCGATGCCTGAAGGGATCCTCCTCTTGTAGCTGCCCTGCTTATACGACCACCAGATGCGATGAGCAGGCAGCAAGCCAACAAAAGGAGAGTGTTGAAGAACAAGGCAGGATGGCCGTGGTCTTGCTTTGCAACGTGCGCGGGCTGATACGTATTGCGGCAAACCAGCCGGGCAAACCGGCCACAAGCTACCCTCGCAACGGATTCATTTCTCGAAGGCGCACAGTAAGCAAAGTCCTGCAATTGCACCATTTGGGGGCACCCATGCGGATCGTGCAACAAGTTTTCCGCGGCAAAATCCTACAAGTTGTGCAGCGCTTACAGGTCGATCCAGTGATTGAGAATGCAGATGCGAGCAGGGATCGGTCTCAACGACGGCCGATCGTTCCCTTCTTTCGGATCATCCGGCTATGTCAACGACTTCTGCTTCGACTGCGGCGTGAACCGGTCCATCTCTTTCGGAACTTTTTCCCGCCGCGCGTCTTGCCGTCTTGCTCGAAGCTCCCTTGCGAAGCCAAGCTAGGTTGCCGGATCTGCGTTCTGCTTCCTGCTTCAAGGTTTACGCTCCTAAACGGCGGCGCGGGAGTTACTTAAAAGATACCCCCAGTGTTTACCTGGGCAACGTAGCCACCACGCCAAGCACGTCATCTCCTTTGATGCGGACAATCCAATCGAAACGCTCTCGGATCTCTCATTAAAATTGCGGGTTCGGGCAGAAATAACCCCGCCCTTGAAGGCGTCGGCCCACAGCCGCTGGAATTCGTCACGGCAATGAAACCACCGGACAAAGCGCGAGAAGACGTCACCTCTAAACCACTCCAGGTAGCATTAGCCGCACGGACTATCGGGCACAACTCCAACCGCCGCAGCGATCTGAGTCACTGCCCTCGGAGGAGTCGCATCAGGAAGCATCCGTCATAGGCCGCTGCCAAAAACCAACCTGAGTCCGGTCATAGGACTTCCTTGCTCTGACCCGGGAAAACTCAGAGAGCGCCCCCAAAACTTGGTCATCCTAGCGGCTTGGAACGTCGCGGTCTGAGCAATATTGAACACATTCGAGATTTGCGAAATGGAAATTAAGCTGCTGTTCGCCCGATCGCAGGCGAACAGCAGGGACCGTATCGAAGTCGTTCTCCGTATCATTCGGGAGCTACGGAATGGGTACGACGGCCGTATTCGACGGTACGCTTACGACGCCGGAAGCATCGACGCTCTCGACAATGTAGTCATACGTCTGACCGTTCGTTACGTTTAAGTCCGAGTAGCTTGTCGTTGTGACGACCGACGTATTGATTTGCTGATACGTCGTAGATCCGCTCGGCGTGCGATAGACGTTATAGCCGGCCACTGGGTCTGTGGAACTCGTCGGCGCATCCCAGGTCAGATTGACCTGATAGGAAGTCGCCGCTCCAGTTCCACTCAGGCTGATCAAAGCGGTTGATCCCGTAGAGGAGTTGCTCGTAATGGTGAGCTGTCCGGTCGCTGCCCCGGCGACAGTCGGATCGAACTGTACGCTGAGCGTTGCCGTCTGATTCGGGTTCAGCGTGATTGGGAAGGTAATTCCGGAGGCCGTGAAGCCGGTCCCTGTTACAGCCGCTGCGCTCACGGTGACAGGCGCAGTTCCTGTCGAGGAGAGGACCACTGACTGCGTTGTAAGAGTGTTGAGGTTCACATTTCCGAACGCCACGCTCGTGGCATTAATGCTCAACGTAGGTACGCCAGGGCCGAGTTGCAGGCTAAAGGTCTGCCCCACGCTGCCCGCGCTTGCGGTCAATACTGCGGTCTGAGCCGTGCTGACGGCGGTGACGGTTGCCGTAAAGCTGGCAGTCGTGGCTCCGGCAGCAACGGTTACGCTGGCAGGAACTGTGACCGCGGAGTTATTGCTGGCAAGGCCGACGGCGAACCCGCCGCTGGCTGCCGCCGCGTTCAGAGTGACCGTGCAGCTATCGGTTCCCGCTCCGGTCATTGACCCGCTTGTGCAGCTTAGCGCGCTCAACACCGGCACGCCGTTGCCGCTCAGGCTGATCACTGTCGATGTTCCGGTGGAGGAGTTGCTCGTCAAAGTCAGCGAGCCCGAAACTGCGCCCGCCGTCGTCGGATCGAACTGTACCGTTAATGTAGCCGTCTGATTTGGGTTCAAGGTCAGTGGGAAGGTGGCTCCCGACACCGAGAACCCGCTTCCGGCCACCGTCGCCGCGGTGATCGTCACTGCCGCGGTTCCGGTTGATGTCAGGGTTACCGTTTGCGTCGTGGCCGTCTTTACATTCACGCTCCCGAATCCAATGCTTCCGGCGCTCACGCTCAGCGTGGCTGTGCCCGAGCCCAGTTGAAGCGAAAAGGTCTTGGTCGTACTGCCCGCACTGGCGGTCAATGTGACAGTCTGCGCCGTGCTCACTGCTGAGACCGTCGCCGTAAAGCTGGCGCTCGTGGCTCCGGCAGCAACGGTTACTGTGGCCGGAACCGTGACCGCGGAGTTATTGCTGGCCAGGTTGACGACGAAGCCGCCCGTGGGAGCCGCAGCGTTTAGCGTTACGGTACAGCTATCAGTTCCCGCCCCGGTCAACGATCCGCTGCTGCAGCTTACAGCGGTGAGAGTAGGCACACCCACACCTAATTGCACCGTGAAAGTTTCCGTCACGCTGCCCGCGTTCGCGGTCAGTATTACGGTTTGTGCTGTGCTGACGGCGGTGACCGTCGCTGTAAAGCTGGCGCTCGTGGCTCCGGCAGCAACAGTTACCGTGGCCGGAACTGTGACCGCAGTGTTATTGCTGGCCAGGCCCACAGCGAACCCGCCCGTGGGAGCCGCAGCGCTTAGCGTTACGGTACAGCTATCCGTGCCCGCCCCGGTCAACGATCCGCTGCTGCAGCTCAGAGCGCTGAGCGTAGGCACACCAGCACCTAATTGCACTGTGAAAGTTTTCGTCGCACTACCCGCACTGGCGGTCAATGTGACAGTCTGCGCCGTGCTTACTGCTGAGACCGTCGCCGTAAAGCTGGCGCTCGTGGCTCCGGCAGCAACGGTTACTGTGGCCGGAACCGTGACCGCGGAGTTATTGCTGGCCAGGCCTACAGCGAACCCGCCGCCGGCTGCGGCCGCGTTCAGCGTTACTGTGCAGCTATCGGTGCCCGCTCCGGTCATCGTGCCGGTTGTGCAGGTCAGGCCGCTCAAAACTGGCGTTCCTGTGCCACTCAGGCTGATCAAGGTCGATGTCCCGCTCGATGAGTTGCTGGTGATCGTGAGCGAACCGGTTGCCGCACCGGCCACGGTCGGATCGAACTGTACCGTGAGCGTCGCCGTCTGGGCGCCCGTCAACGTAATCGGGAACGTCACTCCCGAGACGCTGAAGCCTGTACCGGCCACTGTGGCCGCGCTGATTGTTACCCCCGAGGTCCCGCCCGACGACAGAACCAAAGTCTGCGTTGCAGCCGTATTCACGTTTACGTTGCCAAACGACAGGCTGAGCGAACTCACGTTCAGCGCAATCGATGACGCCCCCAGTTGCACGCCAAAGGTCTCTGTCACGCCGTTTGCCGAGGCCGACAAGGTGACCGCCTGCGCCACGTTTACGGCGGATACGGCGGCAGAAAACGTTGCACTGCTTGCGCCGCCGGCAACGGTTACGATCGCGGGAACTACGACTGCTGAATTGTTGCTGGCCAGGTTCACCGCGAGTCCTCCGCTGGCCGCTGCTGCATTCAGTGTCACCGTGCACGTGTCGGTTCCTGCTCCAGTCATTGACCCGCTCGAGCAGCTCAGTGCCGTCAGCACCGGAATTCCCGTTCCACTCAGGCTCACGGCAGTCGATGCTCCCGTCGAGGAGTTGCTGCTCAGAGTCAGTGAACCCGAAGCAGTTCCTGCCGCCGTCGGATCGAATTGGACATTGAGCGTTACGGTTTGATTGGGATTCAATGTGATCGGGAACGTAGCCCCGTTGGCCGCAAACCCCGTCCCTGTGATCGACAGGGAATTGATTGTCAGGGCCGAATTCCCTGTTGAAGAAAGAGTCAGCGTCTGTGTCGCCGCCGTATTCACGTTGACGTTGCCGAATGAGATGCCCGGTGAACTCACGCTCAGCTTGGCCGCTGAGGCCACCAGTTGCAGTGCAAATGTTGCCGCCGCGCCACCCGTGCTCGCCGTCAGCGTTGCTGCCTCTGTCGAGTTCACCGGTGACACATTCGCCGTGAAGTTCGCGCTGCTTGCGCCCGCCGCCACAGTCACTGAGGCCGGCACACTCACCAGCGAATTGTTGCTTGACAGCCCGATTGTGAATCCGCCGCTGGCCGCCGGTGTGTTCACGGTTACCGTGCAGCTATCGGTTCCTGATCCGATAATCGAGTTGCTTGTGCAGTTCAGTGCAGTCAGCGCCGGCACGCCCGTGCCGCTCAGGCCAACCACCGTCGAGCTTCCGCTCGAAGAATTGCTCGTGATCGACAGTTGTCCGGCGTCTCCACCGGCCGCTGCCGGATCGAACTCCACGCCAAGCGTGAGCGTTTGGCCGGGAGACAGAGTCGCCGGCAGGCCCCCACTGGGGATCGAAAAACCCGTCCCAGTTAGAGACGCCGCGCTTACGGTCACCGGCATGGTGCCGGTTGAAGAAAGAATCAGCGTATGCGTCGTCGCCGAGCCTACTGAAACATTGCCGAAGGTCATATTCGAGGCGCTGATCCCTAAGATTGCTGTCGCCGCACCCAATTCGACATTAAAGGTCTGAGCCACACCGCCCGCGCTGGCCGTCAACATGGCTCCTTGCGCTGAGGGTACAGCGGATGCGCTCGCAACAAACTGCACGCTCGTCGCTCCCGCCGGCACCGTGACCGAGGCAGGGACGGCAACCGCGCTGTCATTGCTGGTTAGACCTACCGCCAAGCCGCCGCTCATTGCGGCTGCATTCAATGTCACCGTGCAGGAGTCGATTGCTGTTCCGGTAATAGATCCGTTCGCACACGTCAGGTCAGTCAGCACTGGCACGCCAGTGCCGCTCAGCGCTACCGAGGCCGAGCCGCCATTCGATGCGTTGCTCGCGATGGTCAGCTGACCGCTTGCCGACCCTGACGCTGTGGGTCCGAACAGGAGGGTAAACGTTACGCTGGAACTGGCGCCAACAGTCATCGGAACGGCGTTGCTCTCGCTCATCGAGAACGATTGCCCCGTCAGATTCAGCTCAGAGATCTCAACCGCAGCCGTCCCGTTGTTGGTAACGGTGATGACGCTGCTTACGGTCTTGCCGACAGCCACTTGTCCAAAGTTGACCGTGCTCGACGAGATCGAGAGGGTTCCTGCCGCCGATTTGTTTGTTGCAAATGACCCTGAGCATCCGCTCAGTACGAGGCCGCAGCTAAAAGTCAGCAGCCCGATTAAACTGAACTTCAAGTGGCGCATACTTCCTCCGAACGGGCGCCAAATCTTGATCGGCACGCGTACGAGATTTATCGCCAAGGCAAACTGAGGTAATCATTAAGGATTACTAATGTAGCCGAGTATATCCACAGATGTGGGTACGATTGAACGTTACTATGCATTACTTTTGTGGAGGAAGGTAACGTTGCGGCCATCCCACCTTCGTGCTATTTCCGCAGCACGGACACACCAATTCACTCGACCGGTGTCGAGCAAATGGATGTTTATTGTTAATAAACTGTTCGGAATCTTACGGATACAGAAGGCTGAACTCGGCGTGCACGGCGGCTCCACCGAATGGCCACCCTCGGCCCAGCGTGCTTAACCAGTGTGCTTAATGTGGTATGACGGGCGCCACACCCACTGTTTTGGGAAATTTAGACCTGCTGTACGTTTTCGGTACTAGAGAACGGCCTTCGCGATCGCCGCTAATTGCATGAACGACGTGCCTTCGTAGATCGTTCCAATTTTCGCGTCCCGGTAGAGCTTCTCCACCGGCGATTCCTTCACGAAGCCCGCCCCTCCCATAACCTCGACCGCAAGGCTTGCCACGCGTTCAGCTATCTGCGACGCAAAGTACTTGCACATCGCCGCCTCCTTGCGGAAATCCTGGCCCGCGTCCTTCAGCCGCGCCGCGTTGTAGACCATCAGCCGCGCAGCCTCAATATTCGTCGCCATCTCCGCCAGTTGAAACTGCATCGCCTGGAACTCCGCGATCGCTTTGCCAAACTGCTTTCGCGCTTTGGCGTGTTTCGCCGCGTGGCCCCACGCGCCCTCGGCAAGCCCAAGCATCTGCGCGCCGATCCCGATCCGTCCGCCGTTCAGCGTCTCCATCGCGATCTTGTAGCCGTTGCCCACCTCGCCCAGAACTTGCGACGCCGGAATCGCGCAATCTTCCAGAATCAACTCGCACGTGCTCGACGCGCGGATTCCGAGCTTGTCCTCTTTTCTTCCGACACTGAATCCGTGCGCGCCTTTTTCCAAAAGGAACGCGGTTATGCCCTTGTATCCCGCGCTCGGATCCACCGTCGCAAAAATGATGAACAGTCCCGCTTCTTTCGCATTGCTGATCCAAAGCTTTCGCCCGGTCAGCACATATTCGCTGCCACGCTTTTCAGCGCGCGTCTGCAACGCAAACGCATCCGACCCCGAACCAGCCTCGCTGAGGGCGTAGGCGCCGACTGTATCCGCCGCCAATCGCGGCAGGTATTTTTTCTTTTGTTCCAACGTGCCCCAGCGCAGCACGGCGCTCGCGACGAGCGTGTTCTGCACATCCACCACCAGCGCCACTGCCGGATCGACGGTCGAAAGCATCTCCACGGCCAGCACCGAATCAAAGAAAGATCCCGCGCTTCCGCCAAACTCCTCCGGAATTTCGATCCCCATCAGTCCGAGCTCGAACATCCTGCGCAACAGCCCGGTATCCAAATGCTGCTCTTCGTCCATGCCGCGCACCAGGGGCGCAACTTCGCCTTCGGCAAACTGCCGCACGGTCTCTTTGAAAAGCGTCTCTTCTTCGCTCAATTGCGTGAGTGATGATGCTGGGTTCATCGCCGCATCCCTCTGCACATCCGTGCTGTATCGCCACGAATGCTCTTTTGAATGATATGCTGCGCTCGGGAAGGGTACGTGGTGGGTCAGTTTGAAGGGTACGGGCTGGTAGGCCGGGGATTCATCCCCGGCATCCGAGCCGCAACTTGATTTGGGCTTTAGCCCCTGAGGAGAAATTCTTTGAAACTGATCTGCTGCTCGATCCTCTCAGTGCAATGCAAATAGCCAACCACATTTTCCTCGTCACCGGCGCCGCATCGGGGCTCGGCGCAGCCACCGCGCGATTGCTCGTCGCTGAAGGCGCATCCGTCGTCATCGCCGACACCAATCGCGCAGCCGGCGAATCCCTCGCCGCAGAGCTGGGCTCATCCGCCCGCTTCGGGCTCGCCGATGTCACCAGCGAGCAGGATGCCCAGGCCGCCGTCGATCTCGCGCTTAGCGCTTTCGGCCATCTGCACGCGCTCGTCAACTGCGCCGGTATCGCTCCCTCTGAACGCGTCGTCGGCCGCGAAGGCCCGCATCGCCTCGACACCTTCGCAAAAACCATCAACATCAACCTCGTCGGCGCCTTCAACATGATTCGCCTCGCCGCCGCGGCCATCTCAAAAGAAACGCCCGGCGTCGATGGCGAGCGCGGCGTCATCGTCAACTCCGCCTCCATCGCGGCCTACGATGGGCAGATCGGCCAGGCCGCTTACGCGGCGTCAAAAGGCGGCGTCGTCGCACTCACGCTCCCCATCGCCCGCGAACTGGCGCGCTTCGGCATTCGCGTTGTCACCATCGCGCCCGGAGTCTTCGCCACACCTATGGTTGCCGGCTTCTCACCCGAAGTGCAGGAGGCGCTCGGCAAGAGCATCCCGTTTCCGGCTCGGCTTGGCCAGCCCGCAGAGTTCGCTGCTCTCGTCAAACACATTTGCGAGAACACCATGCTCAACGGCGAAACCATCCGCCTCGACGGCGCGCTGCGCATGGCCCCGCGCTAATCTGCTACCTTGGAGCGGGAATTTTCCTTCCTGCGGCAGCCGCGGCGCGCCGTAGGCGCAACGGTTGTTAGCCCCGCGCTT
>CAZVYV010000095.1:0-9754 GCA_964630985.1 uncultured Occallatibacter sp. | reverse complement strand
GCAAGATCATTGCCCGTATTGATCTGGGTTGGCGGCAGCAAACGATATCCATCGCGCGTCCTGATGTGGTATTTCTCCGTTCCCGGGCCAACGAGTTTGACGCTGATCGATCGCCAGCCGCGGTTGGGATTGGCCTGCGGATAGTAGGTGACCGAATACAAGTGACTCAGATCGCTCTGGATTGAGCCGAAGGCCTCTTTCTCCTTGCGCCAGTTGCCGGCAAAGTAGGCTTTGCCGCCCGTCGCCCGGCTCATGCGCTCGAACGCCGCGGCCGAAACCGGATCGTCCTGCGCCAGCCGCGTGCTCACGATGTAGATGATCGTGCCCGTATCCTGCGCCAGCTCCGCCACGTCCTCGGGGGGAACCGAGCTTGCGTTGTCGGGCCCGTTCGAAAAGACCACGATCGCCTTGCGTCCAGTCAGCGTGGCCGCATCCTTCACCGTCATCAGCAGGCTGTTATAGAGCGCGGCGTCGTCTCCAGCCACCGCGCTGCGCACGCCGTTCACCACGCGGAATCGATCTCCGGTGAGCGTCGTGGCCCGCGAAAGATTGCGGCTATACGAATAGAATGCGATCTGGCTCGCGCTATCCATGGAGCGCACAAAGTCAGAGATCGCATCCTGCGCGTACACAAATCCCCGGTACATGTAGTCGCTGGTATCGAAGAGGATAAAAATATTCGCTCCGGCCATTGTGGAAGCCATGTCGGCTCCTGAGATGCGGTCAGAAGCCGCGCCCGAAGCCTCATTCGGGGGTGTGCCGGAAGCAACACTGGGAGCGCCAGCTGGAGCTGCGCCGGCGGGTTCGCTCTGCCCCGGCCGAATCGCAGGCCCGTTGCCTTCTTCGAAGGTGGCAATCCGCTGGGAAATCTTGTCTTCAGTGATCTCGAAATTCTCCGGCTTCAGGCCGCTGATGTAGTTTCCCTTGCTGTCGGTCACCGCGACGTTCAGCTGCACCAGATTGACGGTGACACGCAAGTGCGTAGCTTCATCCTGAGCAGCAAAACGTGGCTCGCCGGCAACGAGAAGCAGCGCGCTGAAACTCAAGCCGATGCATAGGATGGTTCTGTTTCCCTTCAACATCGCTAATTACCCCCGTTTGCGCTCTTGCTGCTTGCAACTGTCAGCCCAGCAGAGCGGATCGCAATCTTGCCCTTGAGGAACTCGTCCCCGGTTTGATCCATGGCTCGCTGAAGGGCCGGCCAATCGTCGATGCTTGTCGCCGAAATATTGGCCACCATCTGCCGAGTCAGCACCGGGATCAAGACATTCAGCGCCGCCGGGTCATATCCCTTTTCGTCTGCCAGGCGAGCCCAATACAGGTTGCCCGACTCCCACGACTCGCCAAAGAGCCGGCTTGCAACTCCGCCGGATACCGGGAACGGCCCATCCGCCAGCAAATCGCAGGCATTGGTCTCCGCCAGTGTCGGATGCGGGACGCCGAAGTCCTTCGCGATTTTCACGGCCGAGGTGGCCGTGGGATTCTTGCGCGCCAGCACGTCGAGTTCACTGTTCGCCGTGCCCCAGGCCGCAATCTGGTCCGGATACTTGTTGCGGAACTCCGATTCCAGATAAAACGTGTCGGTGGGAAGCATCTTCGCGATCAGGCTCTCCGCGCTGTCCCGGTGTTCGAGCGCAAGCGCCAACACGCCAGACTGGCCCCAGCCCATGCGGAGGCCCAGGATGCCGACCACCTTCTCGCGCAGATCCGGATGGTCGACCGAATCCCGCAGCAGCTCTTCTCCGGCGCGTTGATACAGACTCGAAGCATGCAGCTCGTCGCGGCTCACGCCCCACCAGCGTGGCAGAGTCGCGTTCACCAGCAGCTGAGGCACGGTCTCGCGCCAGATCAACGCCTGCACCTTTTCTGGAGCGATGAAGTCCTCCTCGGTCATTGCCAGCACGTAGGGCAGATCGGCCAGCGACCCGATCAGGTAAGCGCCCCCGCCGGCTGTCGCGCCGATTCCAATCAGCGATGGTGCGGCCCAGAATTGACTCAAGCCCTGGATTGAAGTCGCCGAGAAGTCGTGCGAGCGCACGAACAGCGGATTGCTGTGCAGAACCTGCGCGCCTGGCGGCTCGTAATAGGCATAATTCAATCCCACAAGCGTGTCGCGCAGGAACGGCGCCAGCTTTGCGCGCGCGGCTTCTAACTGCTCCGGCGACCCCGGCTCCTTGATCACCTTGGTGAGGTCGGTGCGGACCTGCAGCTCCGCGTGGCGGTTGATATAGACCGATGGTGACCACGACACCCGCTCGCCCTCGGTGAAGATGGGCCGCGGCAGCTCGAACTCGTGAAGGGTTCCAGCGAGCGCCAGAAGGCTGTCGCCCTCTTTCGCTCCTTTGGCCATTTCGCCCAGGCCATCATAGAGCCCGAATAAGGTATCCAGCGATGCCAGCCGCTGATCGCCGAGCACAGCGCGCATTCTTCGCGCCAGCTCATCGTGAATCTGCGCCGCATCGGGGTTGCTTTGCGCGGGACCAGCCAGCAGATCGACGACCGTATCCTCGGTAATGTCCCCCTTTGCGCCTGCCGCTTCCAAGATTGTCTGGAGCGATTTCCGCGCCGCGTCAAAGAGTTGCGTCGACGAGGAAATTGCCCCGTAGGCCTGAACCGTTTCCAGCCACGAGGACCTCAAACTGTCGCTGGGGATCTGCCTCTGCCGCGCCAGGATCTGCCAGATTCCCACCTCGGCCTGAAAGGCTCCCAGCGTATTCGAACGCAGCGTTTGGTTTGAAATAGCGCCGATGCGATCCGCAGTGTCGATGAAGTTCCGGATTGATGTATCGTCAAGCGCCGGAAATTCGACGAAGATCGGATACCAGTCGGCGAGGCCGACGTATTTGACAGCCAGCAACCGCGCAGTATCGTCTGACAACCGCAGGTTCGCCTGCCGCGCGCCGTCGATTGCGCTCAGTACCAGGTAAACCTGTGTTGGCCCGTCGACGGATTCGTTGTTGGAGTAGGCTACCTCGGCTTCGAGAAAGCCCTCGGCGCCATCCGCGGCGTGGAAGCGACGCGTCCAATCGTGCGAGTGGTGAAGCTTTTCCTCACGCGTGAATACCTCATGCCAAACGCCGAGACCGCCCGGAATCAACGGCTCGCCGTCGGCATCCCATTGCAGGCGAGTGAAAAGCAGCAAGAGCGGAGAGTTCCGGACGAAAACGCTGCTTGCCGCATCAACGTCGGGGACCCCTGCACGGTATGCCGCATAAAGGTTCTTTAGCCGGTTTCCCTGCGTCAGCCGTGCCTGTTGCTCGGGGCTCACGCGCGCCAGCGCATCGAAGTATGCCGCGAGCCAGCCCTGATCCTTGGCCAGCAACCGGATGACGAAATCGCCGGCGGAATGCGAGCTTACGCCAACCAGCGCCTCCCATGCGGGCCGCGCAGCTTCTCCTCCGGGTAAAACCACAGCTCCCGAACGAACGCAGAGCCGGCTCCCGTAAAAGTCGAGCGTGGGTGAATAGAACAGCAGCCGCTTGAGCCCGGGCGATTGAAACAGGGCCTGTCTGGTCTCCGGATCGAGCTTCGTCAACGCGGTGTAAAGCCGATCCGCGTCCTGATCATTCAGCAGGAGATCGAGCAGAGTCTGGCCGCCACGCTGCTTCGCCGGAATCAACGCCAGCCAGTCGTCCTCGCGAAACAGAATCGGAACGTGCGTCGCCGGATAGGGATACGAAAAAGAAGTGCCCTGCTGCAGGGACTGCTCTAACCGGGTTAGAGGAAACCCTGAGTCCATGGTGAGAAATGCTCGCTCAGCGTTCGCGGTGATCAAGGTCGCGCCGTCATGGCTGCATCCGGTCTCGAACTGGTAGCCAAGAACCTGTATTAACGGCGCCGCTTCGCTGCAACCCGCGATTTCAATCGAGCCATTGGCGACGGCGAGAGGCTGAAGTTCGCGCGCCTGCTGCACATACCGGTCTTCGAGCACCAGGTATTCCGTCTTTTTCCCTAGTTGGTGGCCGTAAAGGAACGCGTTTCGAGCCAGCAGAGGAAGCACATCAGCCGGCGTGCTCTCCTGGCTGATGCCGGCCATGCGCAGGAAGGACCGCAGCGGGCCCGGAATCGCGATGGTCTCCGCTGGCTGCGCCACTGTCGATTCGTCGCCAGCTGTTGGTCCAGTTGAGGATGCAGGTCCGGCGGCCCGTGCCATGCAGCAGACTCCCAATCCGGCAAGCGCTGCTGCAAATAAACTTGGGAAACGATGCGGCAGTTTCATCGCGTTACCCCTTCCCATCCCTGGCCATCGAGCCCGCCAATGAACTCGATTGAGGGATGAATCCGCGCGCAAAGCGGAAATGCACTGAAGGTCCACTTGCAATGTTGCTAAGCGGAAGGTGGCCCGCCTGCTGGACCTTTTCCCCGATTGCGATTTCTTCGTACAGGAACAATGCGTATGATGGGCATCGCCGCCATATTCGATGCCCCGCCACGCAAAAAAGCGGGAGTTCATCATCGAACGGGTCCACAAAATTGGAACCAAAGGGGCAGGGAAGCCGGGAAAAATGGATCACCTGTTTCGGCGATCTCTCCGCGTGTAGGAGAGCCTAGCAGCCAGCCGCAAAACTGGGAAGTCATTTCTTTGTAATTTCCCGTTCATCAGGAACACGCGGTTTTGCACGTCAACCAACAAGACAAAGGCAGCCTGCCACCGCAGCTCTCCAAATCTCTCAAGGCTGGTGCAGTTGGCGCTTCGGTCAAACGGCCCCGCGTGAAGCCGGTGATGCATCATAATTTGTGCAATTCCACTCCTGTTTCAGCCAGCTTTTTGCCCCGTCCACCCCGTGACTCCTGGAACTTCACCCGTTACTTAGTTCTTAAGAAAATCGCTTTTCCGGTTGCCGGTCGTGTCCTCAGCAGCTAGACTAGTCTGCGGTCCGAGAAGGGGCGGTTCGGCCGCTTCATTCTGGACAGAAACAGTTTCGTTCGGATAGGCTTTCTGCGCAAACCGCGGAGCTTCGCCCGAGGGGCGCAGATGAATAAGCGAAGGGCGACTGAACAACATGGGCCATGGATCGAGCGCGGCCGGGATTTCCGGCGAAAGAAGAGGCAGGAATGATTGAGAAGCTCTCCTTCTCCGAGAAATTCGGCTACGCCCTGGGTGATATGGCAGCTAACTTCGTGTTCCAGGCCCTGTTAGCGCTGCAGCTGGATTTCTACACCCACACCTTTGGCCTTTCGGCGGCGCAGGCTGGAACGCTTTTCCTCGTCGTCGGCCTCAGCGTGGCCTGCCTCAATCCTGTGATGGGAGTGATTGCCGACCGCACAAACACGCGTTTTGGCAAGTTCCGGCCCTGGCTCCTGTGGACTTCGCTGCCCTTCGGCGTCATCTGCGTACTGACTTTCACCACGCCGAACTTCAGCCCGACCGCCAAACTCATTTATGCGTGGACCACGTACATCCTGCTCAGGGTGATCTACACCATGAACAATGTACCCTACGCCACGCTCAACGCGGTCATGACCTCAGACCCCGACGAGCGCAACAGCATCTCCACTTACCGCCAGGTCGCGGCCAATTCCGCGGGCTTCATCGTGGCCAGCCTCGCTATCCCGATGGTTCGGTTCTTCGGCCACGGCAACGATGCACTCGGCTATCAGCTCACGATGGGGCTGCTTTCGATCCTCAGCATCATCTTCTTTATCATCGCCTTCCTGACCACGAAGGAGCGCATCCAGCCGGACCCGCAACAGAAGACCGATCTCGGTCAGGATCTTTCCGATCTTTTCAAGAATCGTCCATGGGTGGTGCTCTTCCTTGCCACGCTGTTCTATTTCGCGGCCATCGTCATTCGCGGTAACGTGATGCTGCCATACTCTCGCTATGTCGCCGGCAACCTGAGTCTTTTCTCTTGGCTCAACGGTTTTGGTCTCGCGGCGCTGATCGCAGGAGTAACCTGCTCGACGGCCATCTCCAAGCGCGTGGGCAAACGCCAGCTCTTTATCGCCAGCATGTTCCTGACCGGCATCTTCGCGGCGGCGCTGCTCATGATTTCGCCGAGCGCAACGGTCCTGGTCGTCGCAACCGAAGTGCTGCGCCAATTTTCCTATGGGTTGTCAGGGCCTATTATCTGGTCGATGATGGGCGACGTGGCTGACTATGGCGAGTGGAAAACGGGCCGGCGCGCCAGCGGCACGGTCACGGCTGCGGTTGTCTTCGCGCTCTGGGCCGGGCTCGCTCTGGGCGGCTTCGTTGCCGGTCAGCTCTTTTCGTTTTACGGTTTCATCTCACAGGCTACTTCTCAGACCATGCGAGCGCAGTCCGGTATCTTGCTGACCGCGAGCATTTATGCCGGCCTGGCATTCATTGCCGCCGGCGTTTGCATGTTCTTCTATCCCATCACGCGCGAGGTCAACCAGAAGATCGCGCTTGATCTGACGGAGCGTCGTAAGGGGTTCGCCTCCGATAAACGCTGAATGGGTTTATGATGGCCTCGGCCAGGATTCCGCAGGGAGGAATCATGCAAGGAAAGTCGCGCATCGGTGTGCGTTATTTCGTAATCCCATTTCTCATCGCCGCATGCACTGCCACGGCTGCGCATGCCCCCACTTCGTTGAAGCAGGCCTTCAAGGGCGACTTCTTTGTTGGCGCGGCCATCAACGAGGCGCAGATCACCGGGAAGGATGTGACCGGCGACGCCCTTATCGAGTCGCAGTTCAACACCATCTCGCCGGAGAATGTACTTAAGTGGGAGAGGGTTCATCCTCAGCCCGGCCAATATACCTTCGATCTTGCCGACCAGTACGTCGCCTATGGCCAAAAGCACCACATGTTTATCGTGGGGCACAATCTGGTCTGGCATAACCAGGTTCCGGCCTGGGTTTTTCACGATGACAAGGGCAATCTCCTCACGCGCGACGCTTTGCTTGCGCGGATGAAAGACCATATCGACACGGTTGTCGGCCGGTACAAGGGGAAAATCAATAGCTGGGACGTCGTGAACGAAGCGCTGAATGACGATGGCACCATGCGCCAGTCGCTTTGGTACAAAATCATCGGCCCGGACTTTATTGAGAAGGCATTCCAATACGCGCATCAGGCCGATCCGCGGGCTGAGCTGGTCTACAACGACTACAGCCTGGAGAATGGGCCCAAGCGCGATGGTGCGATTGCGCTGGTCAAGAAATTGCGTTCGGATGGCGTCTACATTACAGGCGTCGGCATTCAGGGCCACGACCATCTTGATTGGCCCACAGCGCAACAGGAAGAAGAGACCATCTCGGCATTCGAGGCGGCGGGGATCACGGTCTCAATTACAGAGTTTGACATCACGGTGCTGCCGAACGCGGGCTCGCAGCCCACCGCCGACGTCAATTTGCGGATCCAGCAGAATGCGGCGCTGAATCCCTACGCCAGCGGGTTGCCCGATTCAGTGCAGCAGGAGTTGGCCAAGCGTTACTCCGAACTGTTTGGCGTGTTTTTAAAACATCCGAACGAAGTGGAGCGCGTCACGTTCTGGGGCGTCACCGATGGCGATTCCTGGCTGAACGATTGGCCGGTGCAGGGCCGCACGAATTATCCGCTGCTCTTTGACCGCAATGGCCAGCCCAAGCCGGCTTACGATGCGTTGCTTCGTATCGCATCCGAACCCAGAGCGCACTGAACGGCGACCTGACTTGTAACGCCGGCCTCCGGCCGGCTGTACTGGCGGCGTCCTCGCCGCCAGCGACGTTACTTGCCGAAGTCACATAAGCCAGCCACAGCTTCCGCTGACCCGTCGCGCAGCCATCCGTCCAACTGCGCAGGCTCTTTCAGCTGCTGCCCGCGCACTCGCGGCACAATCACGTATTCGCACGCCATCTGCGGAAGAGCCGTCATGTCTCCCCACAGTTTTTCGAACTGCGCCACAGGATAAATATCTTCCTGCCCCTTGCCCCAGCGTTTTTTCACGTCCTTCAACGTGATATAGGTCGGCATGCGCGTGGCCATGGCGCGGATCGCGGCGGCCACCTTTTCCCGATCGCGCAAATCGCTCTGCTTCAGGCCGAAAACCTTCAGCAGCCCGTCAATATCGATCCAGAACGTATTCGAGTTGTAGTAGGAAAGCGCAAACTCGATCTCTTCTGACGGTAATGCCAGTCCCTCAACCAAACGCACGCGCCCATCGACCGACGCCAGCCCTCCGCCTCGGTCCTCGATGCGCCGCGTTACCACTTCCGCCGTCATCGTGGCTTTGCTCGCGATGTGCCGGCCCAAAATTCCCGGATCGAGGTTAGCGCCCACCGTGTCCACGTTGTGGACCATCAAGGTGCGTAACTGCGGCCTCGCCTCCAGCATCTCTTGGAGCACGCCGCTCAAGAGCAGATTCGGCACTTCGTACCAATGACCCACCGGATGCAGGCACTGCATCGGAAGATTGTCGGTATAACTCGTTGCCTCGCCGGCCTGCAACGCCCAGGCTACCAGCGCCGCGCGCACGCTCTCGCGCACCTTCTGTGCCTGTGCGTCGAGCATCTGCTGCGGCGTATCTTCCCACGCAAAGCGCAGGTCGCGCACCGTCGGAATCAGTCTCAGCCCCACGCTCTGCCCCGCGGAGAGATACAGCGGGCCCGTATATCCGTATGCATTTTCGCGCCGCAGAGATTCCTTGATCGGCCCATGCGTCAGATAGCTCGTCGTGATCGCGTGCGGCACCTCGCATCCGTAACGTTTGCCTGCACGACGACTCTTGGCGAGGTGCACCTCGAGAAACGTGCGATGGATTCCGGCCATCCTGCAGAAGGGGCTCAGTGCTTTAACCACTCCGGCGCCGTGCGTCCATCGGCTGCCTGCGCCGCCGCTCAGCGTGACCACCGCGACGGTCCCCGCTGCCAGCGATTCTTCGCCGAGCTTGAGATACTTCGCGTCAATTTTCTGTCGGGCGTCGAAGAGTTGCTCCGGCGCCACATCCTCAATCTGTACCGATGTCGGGAGCCGATTCTGCGCAACCCCAATGTGACCGGCGCGCAACTCCGCCTGGATGCGCTCATGCTGGAGCGAATCGAATCCATTGGCCTTGAGTGTCGACTCCAAAGTCTCGGCTTGATCGTCGCCGCCGTTTGCGCGAGGCAAGAGCCGATCGAGCAGCCCACGCGCGCGGTCGCGCGCCCCCGGCACGTCATGCGAGAGTGTGCTGAATCGCTCCAGGTCGCCGCGCTCGCATGCCGACAGCAGCCGTTGATCCTTGCGCAAAAGAGTAGGCAGCACAAGATTGTAGTAGCCATCGGGCAGAATCGCGTCGTCACCCGTCTTCAGCTCCGCAAAGGTCCCGCGCTCATTGATCGAAAAATCGTAGACCACCGGCTTCATGGCAAAGGCCACGCCGCCGGCAAGCTTTACGCTCACATCGCGCATCAATTCGCCGAGCCGCCGCTGCGCCTCAGGTTTCCTCTTCGGATCGAAGATGAATCCCATGCCGCCGCCCGACATTCCGCCCAGCATCCAGAATCCCCAGAACGCATCGCCAAACTCCGCCCGCACCTCGCGGATCAGCGTCTCCGTATATAGGTTGCTCGCCCACGGAATGATGCTCTGGATCGGTCCATCGAAGTTGCGCTGCGTGGCGCCGCCAATCGCGCGCACATCACCCGCGCGCAAATCCTCAAGAATCTCGTCGAGAACTTTGCATGCCGTTTGGCGCGCCGTCCATTCCGCGCTCGAGCGCAGCAAATATCTTTCGGCGACCATTTCCAGAATTGGCCCCACATCCTGCGCCATTCCGCCGTGCACCAGCACCAGGCTCTCTTGTAGCCGCCGCCGCGTCTCCGCGCTCAC
>CAZVYV010000094.1:0-9775 GCA_964630985.1 uncultured Occallatibacter sp. | reverse complement strand
CCAGCCTGCCGGTCACGATGCGGCTGGTTATCACGACGCCGATTGCCGTGCTCATTACACCCTCCTTGGGAGATGGAGAGAAGTTTTGGTTCTTGCCTCAACGTTCTAAGTAATTGGCTCTTGGCCGCGGCAACCAGTGACGTTCGTGTTGCGAACAAGAAACCAAAAGCTAATCGCTGATACCTGAAGGCTGATTGCTACTCTGACTGGTACTTGTGCAGCCGGCCCAAGCCATTGAATGCCGCTACTTTGTAACACTCAGCCAGCGTCGGGTAGTTAAACACCGTGTCGATGAAGTAGTTCACGGTGCCGTCCAGAGTCATGACCGCCTGGCCGATATGCACCAGCTCGCTGGCCTCCTCGCCGATGATGTGGACGCCGAGAACCTTCAGCGTGTCGCGATGAAAGATGAGCTTGAGCCTGCCCGTTGTGTCGCCGCGAATCTGGCCGCGAGCCACTTCGCGATAGTAGGCCATGCCCACCTCATACGGCGCGTCTTCGCCGGTCAACTGCTCTTCCGTCTTACCGATGAAGCTGATCTCGGGGATAGTGTAAATGCCGTAGGGATAAAAACTCGGGTTCGAGCGCGCTGTTGTGTCGCCGAAGGCGCGAACCGCCGCGATGCGTCCCTGCTCCATCGAAACAGACGCCAGCGAGGGAAAGCCCACCACGTCGCCCACCGCATAAATGTGGCCGACTTTGGTCTGGTAGTGCTCGTCCACTGCGATGCGGCCGCGCTTGTCCGCTTCCAGGCCGGCTGCCGCCAGGTTCAGGTCGTCCACGTTGCCTTGCCGGCCCACAGCATAGAGCAGTGCATCACCCGAAACCTTTTTCTTGCTTTCAAGGTTGGCGACCACCGTACCCGGCGTTGGCTCCTCCACGCTTTCTACTTCCTCGCCGAGCCGCATCGTTACCCGCGCGTCGCGCAGGTGGTAACTGAGCGCCTCAATGATCTCCTGGTCGGCGAACTCAAGCAGCCGGTTGCGTTTCTCGATCAGGGTCACGCGCACGCCCAGGACAGCGAACATGCAGGTATATTCCACCCCGATGACGCCGCCGCCCACCACGACAAGCGTTTTGGGAAGCATTTCCAGACCTAGAATCTGGTCGCTGTTGACGATGGTCTTGCCGTTCACTGGTACTTTGTCTGAAATCGCAGGCTTGGTGCCCACGGCGATGATGATCTGGCTCGCTGAAACAGTGAAATCGCCCTGCGGACCTTCTATGCGAATCTGGTGGGGATCGAGAAAGTGCGCGACGCCATGCACCACGTCAATGCCGTTGCGCGAAAGTTGCGCCTCGGTCACGTCCACTTCGGTCTTGATCACGGCCTGGACGCGAAAGGCCAGATCCGCCATCGTGATTTTCTCTTTTACCCGGTAATTCACGCCATAGATCGATCGGTAGTTGTATCCCGAGAGATGCAGCACCGCCTCGCGCATGGTTTTGGAAGGGATGGTGCCAGTGTTGATGCAAACTCCCCCAACCACCGAGCGCGCCTCGACAACAGCCACACGCTTGCCCATTTTGGATGCGGCTACGGCTGCGCGCTGTCCCGCTGGGCCGGAACCGATGACGACCAAGTCATACTCTTGCGCGCTCATGCCGATCTCTCTCCACGGTTGAATGCTGGGTTACGGCTCATTGCTAGGATTTGCCGCTGCTGTGCAGCCGGGCCGGCTGTCTTTCCAGAATAACTGTACAGGGGCGATCGCGAATAAAGATGAAAACTTCCTTATTTCATAACCATGGCGATTGCTGGATGGATTTGCGACTCCACCCGGAGAGGCGGGGTGCCCCGGCAAGCGGCATGCGCTCACTCGCCGGGGCCGCAGATTTGGGTTCCCGCCGGCTCAATTCCGGTTGCGACTGTAGCAGCAGCTCGTGTGCTCGGCTCCACTCGTGCAGATATACATGCAAGAAACCGGCGCAATCGCAGCACTGCGTACCCTCATCTTTTTCGATCGATTTCACCAAGTCTATCGGCGGAACACGGCACGACTTGAGTGCTGACTCTGGCGCGCAGACACAGCCATTTCGCCGCACGCGCTTGCCCAATTCCTTCGTCACTCGATATGCTTGAGTCCGTTTGGTTTTCCCGCTTGCCAACTTTAGGAAATGAGGCGAACGATTCAAATGATGCGATGGATAGTCCCCTGCAAGCTCGCCCTGCTGGCTCTTTTTGTCTGTGCGGCCGTAGCGCCCGTCCCCGCGCAAACTCCGTCGGCTTCAACGCAAGCCGCGCCTTCTTCGGCTTCACAGCCGCGGCCCGGGCCCACACCCGAGCAACTTGCCACGCAGGCGGCCTCCGAGAAGGACCATCAACGCATGATGGATCTCCTGGGGATTAAGGAACTGCGGCCGGGCTTCAGCGGAAGCCCTGGCAGGCCCGATTCCGCGAATTACGACGAATCGAAGGCCGACCTGTATCCGAATCTTCCTGATCCGCTGGTCCTGAACAACGGCAAGCGTGTGACATTCGCGAAGATCTGGTGGAAGGAGCGTCGTCCTCAGATCGTCGAGCTCTTCGACCGCGAGATTGTCGGCCGCGTTCCCGCACAGCTTCCGAAAGTGACCTGGGAGGTAGTGAGCACCACCCAGGAAAAGAATGGGGACGTCCCTGTTGTCACGAAGAAACTGGTGGGACACGTCGACAACTCCCTCGATCCCGCCATCACGGTGAACATCGATCTGACTGTCAGCACGCCGGCCGACGCCAAAGGGCCCGTGCCAGTGATCATGGAGTTCGGCTTTAGCCGAGAATTCATGGAAGCCATGGCCAAGCGGTTCCCGCAGTTTGCCGCCGGCGGCCCGGGCGCTTCGGGCCCCACCTGGCAGCAGCAGGTGCTGGCGCGCGGCTGGGGCTATGCAGAATACGTGCCCACCAGTGTGCAGCCCGACAACGGTGCCGGGCTTACTGAGGGCATCATCGGACTGGCCAACAAAGGACAGCCGCGCAAGCCTGACGATTGGGGCGCTTTGCGCGCATGGGCGTGGGGCGCCAGCCGTGCCCTGGATTATCTTGAGACCGACTCAGCCGTCGACGCGAAACAGGTCGGCATCGAGGGTCACTCGCGCTATGGCAAAGGCGCGCTGGTTACCATGGCTTACGATCAACGTTTTGCCATTGGCTACATCAGCTCCTCCGGCGAAGCCGGCGCAAAGCTCTACCGTCACATCTTTGGTGAGGGAGAGGGCAACATTGCGGGCACGGGCGAGTATCACTGGATGGCCGGCAACTTCCTCAAGTACGATGGCCCGTTGACGGTGGCGGACCTACCGGTCGACGCTCACGAGCTCATCGCGCTTTGCGCGCCGCGCCCGGTCTTTATCAGCGGCGGAGCCACCAATGGCGATGGATGGGTTGACGCCAAGGGAATGTTCATGGCCGCCGCAGCTGCAGGACCGGTGTACAAGCTTCTAGGCAAGAAGGACTTGGGCACCACTGTCTTTCCACCCATCGAAACTCCGTTGATCGATGGCGATGTCGCCTTTCGCCAGCACACGGGCGGCCATACCCCAGCACCGAACTGGCCCACATTTCTGGAATTTGCCAGCCGCTACTTGCACGCGCCGGAGTCGACACAAGCGAAGTGAAGCCAGCGAAACTCACTTTGGACCGGGATGCGTCTGCGCCCAGGTTTTGTAGTCGTTCAGCACGGCGATGCCTTCTGTGTTGAACCACGAGTATCCATTGCGCCGCTCCACGCTTAGATCGTTGACGTCGTCGTGGATCGTCTTATCGCGATCGCCGAAGATCGGCTTGTCGGTATCGATCTGGTAGTAGCGTGACCAGATCGGGCCTGCACTTGCCACAGCATCCAGCTTGCGTCCGCCGGGACTGTTGCGGTCGGCTAGGAAATTCCCGCTCCCGAAGCGGTACCCAAAAATTTCCACCTTCGTGAACCACGCGCAGGCCGCGTGCACCGCGGCAACCTCGGCCGCAGTGTGATCAGGCAAACCCATAAAGAACTCCACAATGGGGAAGCTCTCGTCGCTGGTAAGCGCGGCCATTTCATAGTTGCGCGCGGAGGTCGGCTCGAGTGTGAGCGCGTCATACTGCTGTGCCCACGCCGTCTTCACGCCGTTCTCAACGATTTGCAATTCCAGCAGGCAGTCGATGCCGCGCTCAGCCGCCGGTCCCGCGCGGCGCTTCAACGCTTCCGGAACAAACAAGTAGTCGGCGGCGCCCGTCGCCACGTCATGCAGAATCTCTACCGCATGCGTCATGGCATCGTCGTTGATCGTGATGGCGTCGTGATAGCCGCCCTCGAGCGGCCATACCTGCGGCCAGCCGCCATTCGGATACTCAGAGTCTAAAAGGTACTCGAGACCCAGATTCACCGAGGCGCGAAACGGCGCCGCTTCCGCATCACGATGCACCGCCAACAAGGCCGTGGTCACGTGTGCCAGAAATCGAATCTGCATCCACGTCGAATCGTTGTCCAGTGTGGCGATGTAATGCCAATTGGGGTCCACCGGCTTGTCGAAGTCGGCTGAATCCGGAAAGCGATTCTCGTTATCGGCGTCGTACAGATCGCCGGGCGCGCGGGGCCTGCTCACCATGTCGATATTCTTGCTCCAGCCGCCATCTGCCACCTGGTAGGTCACAATGTTTCGCGCGGCCTTGATTGCATCGTCGCTGGTCCACCAGTCCACGGGATGGTCGGCCCGCAGCGCATACATACCCCGGCCGCCCGATGCATGCGTGGGGCTCTTGTTGCCGGCGGCCTTCTGCTCATCGGCCAGCGTTTGCTTGTCGATCGCCTTCTGCTTTTCTGATCGCTCCAGGTACTCGAGCCACGCCTTCCGATCCTTTTTCGGCAACGTCGCGATCCGTTCCCTGGTCAGAGGCTTGGCGATCACATTCACGCCAATCGTGTTGGCGGAAGAGATCGCAGGCCAGCCCATGGCGACGAGCGAAGCCAGCGGCAGAAGTCGTTTCAGTTTGTCGCAAAGACACATGGCTCGGTTTGTACCTCAGGGCAACTTTGCTTGTCAATGGGTGGTCTGACCTCTTCCCGGCTCGTATCGAACCGTCGCGACCCGGTTATTCTGGCCGTCACTCCCCGGCCGGATAAAAATGCTTTACGCTCATACCATGGAGTTCAAAGTCGTAGAACTGGAGCGCGAGCCGGTCGAATTCGACCTGGAACTTAAGCCCGGTTCGATCAATTTTGGCGAGGAAGCCGAGCAAATTGGCAATCTGGCCACCTCTGGCCAGGCCGAAGTGATTCACGAGCACCGTGGACCGAAGGAGATCGTCGCCGACATCCGCCTGAGAGGGCGCTTCGAAGGTAATTTCCAGGTTCCATGCGCCCGATGCATTGAGCCGGTCGAGATTCCTCTGGCAGCCGAGTTTGACCTCATCTTCCGCCCCATTGGCGCCGATGGTGACGCTCCCGAGCGCTCCATAACTGCGTCGGAGACCGAAATCGGTTATTATCAAAAGGACAGTCTGTCGCTTGAAGATGTGCTGCGCGAGCAGGTGCTTTTGTCCCTGCCGGTCAGGACGCTGTGCAAGCCTGACTGCAAGGGACTTTGCCCGCACTGCGGAGCCAACCGCAACACCCAACCCTGCTCATGCGAAGAGGGTCCGAACGATCCCCGCTGGGAGGGGTTGACAGGGTTGCGCAGCCGGATCAAGTCCTGAAAATTCAAGTATTTGGAACAGGGAGCGTTGTTTTTTGCTGTAAGCGGACCCAAAGAAATCAGACGCTCACCGGTTCCGGTGTCCGCACGAAGGTCAGCGGGCCAAATTTGAAAGGAATTGCACCATGCCGAATCCGAAAAGGCGCCATTCAACGCGCCGCACCGCCCTTCGCCGTTCTCACGACTTTCTTACCGCTACGGGGCTTTCTGAATGCCCCAACTGCCATGAAAAAAAGCTGCCCCATCAGGCCTGCGCCAAGTGCGGGGCATACAAAGGCCGCTCCGTTCTCGAAATGAAGGAAGCGAAGTAATCCCCAACCCAATGCTCACCGACATCGCGCTTGACGCCGTTGGTACCGATAAGGCTCCCGAGCCGGAGATTAAGGGAGCTATTCTCGCTTGCCGAACTCTTCCTGTGCGGGTCCATTTGATCGGTCCCGAGGCGGAGCTCCGCGACCTTCTCGATGAGTATCTTGAAGATGAGGACCTGCCCATCGTTATCCACCACGCCTCTGAGCGCATCGCGATGGACGAAAAGGCTGCCCATGCCGTGCGTTCCAAGCGCGACAGTTCGCTGCGCGTGGGCCTCAAGCTTGTGCGAGAGGGCAAAGCGGCAGGCTTTGTGACCGCCGGCAACACCGGAGCCGCCATGGCGACCGCCAAGATGGTTCTAGGCGCGCTGCCTGGTGTCGATCGTCCGGCGTTGGCCACCCCGATGCCGACCTCAAAGGGAAACCCCTGCGTATTGCTCGACGTTGGCGCCAATGTTGACTGCAAAGCGCAGAACCTCGAACAATTCGCGGTGATGGGCGAAGTGTATGCCCGCAGTGTCCTCAAGATCGCACGACCCCGCGTAGGCCTTCTCTCCATCGGAGAGGAAGAAAGCAAAGGCAACGAGCTCACGCGCGAGGCCTTCCCGCTCCTCAAAGCCCTGCCATTCAACTTCATCGGCAATGTTGAGGGTCGCGACATCTTCAACGGCCAGGCCGACGTAATCGTGTGCGATGGCTTCGTCGGTAATGTGGCCCTCAAAGCCAGCGAAGGAATTGGCCGCTTTGTGCGCGATGTACTGCGAACCTCGCTCAACAAAACTGTCACCGCCCAAGTGGGCGCGCTGTTATCGCGTCGCGCCTTCAATGACTTTCGCCGCCGCCTCGACTA
This sequence comes from uncultured Occallatibacter sp., assembly GCA_964630985.1. Classification (GTDB taxonomy): domain Bacteria; phylum Acidobacteriota; class Terriglobia; order Terriglobales; family Acidobacteriaceae; genus Telmatobacter. Next base: position 2,962 of record CAZVYV010000094.1, on the reverse strand, counting down.
CACCGAATACGGAGGCGCGCCGCTTCTCGGCGTCCGCGGCGTCTGCATCATCGGCCACGGATCTTCGAACGAAGTCGCCATCTACAACGGCATTCGAGTGGCACACGAGTTCTCGCGCTCCGGCGCCAACGAACGCATCGAGCAGGCCTTCGCAGGCCGGCCCAAACCGCGGCCCGATCACGGCGCTGACACCGACGCGACAATTCACTAATCCAGTGATCAGTGGCTGCCATGGTTGACAAGCCGGCGCGCCCAGCAACGTTCAATCCGGCGACACTTGCGCATTTGGCCTGTCCCGCCTGTTATGGCGATCTGCGCCTTGAGGACTCCCGCTTGTTCTGCACCGCATGTGGCCGCGTCTATCCCGTTGTCGATGGCATTCCCGTCTTGATAATCGAACGGGCGGAGCGGCCGGACAGAGATCGCTGAGAGCCGGTTTCAGCGGGCATCTTAGTGTTGGCTGTGTCGCCAGTCCCAGTAGGCTTTTTGATCGTCCTTAGACCGTTTGTTGAAATCCTGGTGGTCGCGATGATTGTCGTGCTCCCACTGGTTGTAGTAGGGTTCTTCCGCTGCCCAGCCGTGATAGTCGTGATAGTAGGGGTCGTAAACCCGCACGGTTCCTGTGCAGCCTGTGCAAAGTACAGGCAAGGCGATTGCTGCTGCCAGGACCATGGGAGCGAAGCGCATCAAGAATGAGCGCAAGGGGTTGACTGCTGATCTTGTCATCTTTTTCCTCTCCTGTCGGTTTTGATGCGATGAACAATATCCCGCATCGTGTGATGCTACCCGATTTGAAGAGGATGTTTGAAGGCGCTGAATTCTCTCTACCGGCGAAGATAAAAGGGTCGCACAATCAGCGCTGCCAGTCCGATGGCGGCAGCCAGCGCGAGCGCGATCAGGCCGTAGAGAAGAGCGAGGTTGGGTCCCTTGGCCGGATCGTCGTCGGAGGCTTCTTTATGCTCGATCTCGGGATGCGGATCGTCACTCATACTTCAGTGACTCCACCGGATCCATCTGGGCGGCGCGCGTCGCCGGCACGGTTCCGAAGATCACTCCTACCAGCACTGCCGCGGTGAGGGCGATTAGCACAGACAACCACGAAATGGGAAAGTCATAGCCGCTGAAGACGCGGATGGAAAACGGAATCGTTAGGCCGACCAGGCTGCCCACAATACCTCCGGTAACCGAGATGAGCACAGCTTCCGTGAGAAACTGCAGTTTGATCTCGCGGTAGGTGGCACCAAGCGCCTTCCGGATGCCGATTTCTCGGATGCGGGAGCGCACATTGGCAAGCATAATGTTCATAATTCCCACGCCGCCCACGGCCAATGTTACTGCCGCAACCATCACCAGCACGGCCGTGAGAGCGTCGGCGATCTTTGCTGCCGTCACCAGCAGTTCGCTGAGCGTCTGTGCCTTATAGATCGAATTCGCACGATGCCGGGGGCTGGACCTGATCACTTGCACAATCTCTCTCGCGGCCTCGGGCACTTCGTTCATGCTCTGCATGGAGAAGTAGATCTGATTCACGTTCTCGGTCCCCGTAAAGTAGCGCGCGACCGAATAGGGGACGAGCACGGTCTCGTCCTGAATCTCCGACTGGCCGAAGTCCGACACGCTCTCCTTAAAGACTCCGATGATGGTGAAGGGAATGCCTAGAACCTGAAAGGTCTGGCCGATGGCCAAGTCATCGCCGCCAAATTGTTCTTTGGCGAATTGCTGCGTGACTACAGCGCAATGACAGTGAGTCGTATCGTCCGTTTCATCGAAAAACCGGCCCTCTGTGACAATCAGATTGCGGATTTGCGGGTATTCCGGGGAGACGCCCAATACGAGCGTGTCCCTCTGGATTCCTCCGGGAAAGCTGAGGCGGTTGTGCATCGTCAGCACCGGCGAGGAATACATCACACCGGGTACCTGCTGGTCCACAGTCTTCTCGTCCTCGCGGGTCAGAAAGTCGTTGTAGCGCACCCGCTCTCCCGGCGTGGCGCCGCCGCCCGCATACTCGACCTCAACGGTGTTCGTGCCGATTTTTTGGATCAACTCCTGAACGTATTGCTTGCCCGTCAATCCAATCGTCACGACCAGAATCACCGACGCAGTGCCGATCACCATGCCCAGTGCCGTGAGAGCGAAGCGCGTCTTACTGGCGCGAAAACTGTCTCCGGCCAGCTTCAGGATCTCGCTCATGAGCATGGTTCGACGTGCGCTCACCAGAGTTTCCTGAAAAGTGTCTTCGCGCTCCTGTTGCCGGGGCTCTCGTTGGACGATCGGATTCATCGCTTTCCTGGTTAGACTCTCCCTGGACCCTTGCGGGTTCCGGAACTTCGCAGCAAATCAAGGATTAAACTGAAGCTTTGCTGCTCCCTTTCTCATAGCTTACGCGCAGGCCCTCAGGTAGGAAACCGTCTTCCGTGAACCACTGTCACTCCTTGTTCAATGTTCGCCAAAGCGTGGCAAGAGCTTCAACGGGCACAGCCTCTGCGCGGGCCATTGGATCGATTCCAGCGCCATCCAACGCGCCCGTAACTGCATCCGGTTCCACTCCCGCGGCGCGCAGGTTGTTGGCCAGCGTCTTGCGCTTCTGAGCAAAAATCTCGCGCAGAAATCGGAAAAATCCCGTTTCCGCAACTCCCAACTCGGCGAATCGCGGCGCGAATCGCCAGCGAAAGACCGTGGAATGGACTTTCGGGGGCGGCGAAAAGGCCGAAGGCGGCAGCGTGAAGAGCAGCTCCACAGGCCCGTACATCTGCATTGTCGCCGAGAGCAGGCCATAATCGCGAGTGCCCGGTGTGGCGGTCACTCGTTCGGCTACTTCGCGCTGTACCATCAGCACTGCAACGTCAAGCGCAGCGTGGCTGGCCGCCAGCTTCAATAGGATGGGCGAAGTGATTGCATACGGCAGATTGCCCGCCACGCGCAGCTGCGATTCAGCCTTCGCTGCAGCCGCTGCAAAGTCGAA
>CAZVYV010000093.1:0-9781 GCA_964630985.1 uncultured Occallatibacter sp. | reverse complement strand
TACACGGCGTCAAAGAGAGCGGTGCCGCCGCCGGGAGACAACTTGTTGATGCCGGCTTCGAGAGCGTCCTGATCCTGGGTCCAATCTGCTGTCACCGTTGGAGTGACATCGAATCCCATGACAAAGGCGCGGTCATTTTTTGATTTGAGCACATCGAGCAGAAACGCGGTGGCGGATTGCTGCTCGAACTGAAAGCGGGAGCGGATGGAAGTGCTGGCGTCAATGACGATGCCTACGCGGAGCGGCAGATTGATCTGCTGGTGAAACGAGTTCACGTGCAACGGAGCCTTCTGATCGTCGAGCAGGGCGAAGTCATTCTGGCCCAGATCGGCAACATAGTGGCCGTGCTTATCAGAGACCGTAAAGATCAGGCTGACTTCGTTGACGCCGACGTGGAAGGTCGGCATGCCTGAGTCAGTATTCGACCCGGGTCCCGGAGCTGCCTGCGCCGCGGGCTGAGCCGGCGGTTGAGCTGCCGGTTGAGCTGCCTGGCCGCCTGGGCCTGGCGCGGGCTGCTGGGCAAATGCAACGGCAGAGCAGAGCGTGACCGCCAGGGCAAGCGAGGAGAGACGCCCGAGCCGCAGAGCAGCGGCGGTCCCAAGCGTGGAATGCTGTGTGTTCATCACTTCTCATTCTAACAATCGCCGCGCCGCCTGTATGGCGGCGGGGATTGACCTTTCAGGTACTTTTGTCAGTGCCGCGGACGACGGACGAGGGCTTTAAGCGCAAGTCTGAAGAGTTAGACGGACTCGATGCTGCTGAGGAAAGCGGTCAGCTCCTCGGGCAGCGGCGCTTCAAGCTCGAGCGGCTTGCCGGTGAGCGGCTGCGCGAACTCGAGTTTTGCGGAGTGAAGAAAATTGCGGCCGAGCCTGAGGCGTTCCGCGCCGGGCTTTTTGCCGGCAGACTGGTTGCTCCCGGCAGCGGTCTGCTCGGTCAACTGCGCCGAGCCGCCGTAGAGCGTGTCGCCGACGACGGGATGGCCAATGGAGGCCATGTGCACGCGGATCTGGTGGGTGCGTCCGGTTTCAATGCGCACCTGGACCAGGGTGAATTTGCCGAAGCGGGTGCTGAGACGCCGCACGACTTCATAATGAGAGATCGCGGTGCGGGCGTTTTCGCCGGGCCGCGTGGTCATGCGTGTGCGACGAATGGGATCGCGGCTGACAGCAGCACTGATGGTGCCTTTCTGGCGTTCCACCGAGCCGTGAACCAGCGCGATGTAGGTTTTCTTGACGTGACGGCCCGAGAACATTGCGCCGAGAGCGGCGTGCGCGCGGTCGTTTTTGGCCACGATGATCAGGCCGCTGGTGCTCTTGTCGAGGCGATGGACGATGCCGGGGCGCAGCTCGCCGCCAGTTGAAGAGAGCGTTTGGAAGCGGTGGAGCAGGGCATTGACGAGGGTTCCGCTGTTGCGCGCGGTGTCATTTTGGCCTGAGCCGGCGTGCACCATCATGCCTGCCGGCTTGTTGACGACCGCGAGATCGGCGTCCTCGTAAATGATGTCGAGCGGAATCGCCTCCGGGATGGCTTTGAGCGGCGCGGGATGCGGATCGCCGGTCACGGTGAGTTGCTCGCCTCCGCGCAACTTGTGCGAGGCCTTCACGCGGACGCCATTCACCAGCACATCGCCCTGATCGAGGAGCAATTGAACGCGCGAACGGCTGACGCCCTCGAGTTGCGCAGCCAGGAATGCATCAAGGCGCTGGCCATGTGTCTCGGCAGGCACCGTGATGGTTTGCGCAAGGCTCGCGCTGCGCTCGGGACTCATGCTGTGCCCCGGTTTGCGGTCGAGGTTTGCGGCTCTGCTGGATGTCGGTCGATGTGTTCGCGCAGCAGGTTTTTGCGATCGCGGAGTGTGAGTGCTCCGGCGAGCACGAGAACAACCGAGGCGATCTGCGGCCCGTCGATAGTGTCATGAAAGAGCGAACCGCGGCCTACCCAGTCGCGCCACAGCTCGGTAAAGTAGATGGCCACGCCGACTCCCATGAGCCAAAGGCCCGCTACGTCGCCCGTGCGGCGCTCAAGCGGGAGCCAGACCCAGAGCAGAACGGCGAGCGCGAGAAAAGCGAGCGCGGCATAAGCCTGGACGGGATACAGCGGGACGCCGAGGGGCGTGCCGCTCCAGATGGCGGCCATAGGGTCAGAGTAGATGATGGCCAAGCCCACGTGAGGTCCGGCGTCGGTGCCGTAGCCGGAGCCGGCGGCAAGCGCGCCGAATTGCTCGAAGGCGAGAGCCGCGGCGAGAGGCGGGGCGAGCGCGTCTGCCGTAGCGCGGAAGGGAAGTTTGCTGTGGCGCGCATACCAAGCGGCGCAACCGGCGCCGGCAAGGGCGCCTATGCCTGCGAGCAATGGATGATGCACCATCGCGAGGCCAAGCAGCCAGCTGGGATGATTGCGGAGGGCGCTCCAGTTGGCGGCAACCAGGAGCAACCGCGCGGCGGCCAGCGCCGCAAACAGGCTCAGAATGCAAAGATTCCAGACTTTGCCGGCATCCACATGCACGATGCGCGCGGTCCGCTGCGCCAGCACCAGTCCCACAAGAACGCCGAATGCGGTGATCGCGCCATAGGACGGGATCAGAATGGAGCCGATGTGGAAGAGGACGGGATGCACGTAAAGACAGGATAAGGCAGCGGAGTTAGCGGAGCTAGTGGGGTTGGCGGAGCTGGTGAGGGAGCGCGCTTCCGGGGAACACACGCCGATCACAACCGTCTGGATGGAAAACGCGCGCGGTTGATGCCGGATTGTTTTGCAACTTGACCGCCGGCCGGATGGGCCGCGGCGCGAGGTTGCCACCGCAGTTGGGGCAGCGCCCTTCGAGCTTGTTCCGAACGCAATCGCTGCAGAACGTGCACTCGAATGTACAGATCATCGCATCCGCCGCGTCGGGAGGCAGATCTTTGTTACAGCACTCGCAATTGGGGCGCAGTTCAAGCATGGAAAAAGGTAGGGAAGCAGCAGAAAGTAGAAGCCGACCCGCTGGGCCGTGGGTAATGCGCCGGTGAACCCGTCCTCAGACGGTGGAGCTCTCCGCGGTTCGTTAGGCATTCCGGACTGGCGGACACTGCACACGGAACCGATTGTCGAGTCGAGCCCCTGTTCATTGAATGTTGGTTCAACCAGCGTTGACTACCCACCTGCTTTGCAGGCCGGTTTCTAATGCGGATAGTACGGGGCATCGGGTGGAATTGCAAGTCTTGTGCGGGACGGCCGGGGTGTGCTACGGTTCTGCGCCGTGCCAATATGGCGTGGCCCACCCGAAACGGCACAAGCGCTCAATCGCCTCCGGAGCCTGTTGGGGCGGGCACAGTCGCCGGCTTGTCACCTTGCTTCTCTACGGCGTGCGCAATCATCTTCTTCAGCTTGCGTTCAATGTCGGCGTCTCCCACGTGCTGGTCTTCAAGCACGCCATCGGTGTCAATTGAAAATGTCGCGGGAATCGCCTTCACGTCAAACTGCGTTGCAATCGGGCCAGTCCATTTTCCGTCGCGGTATTGCAACCAGGTCATTCCGTTCTTGCTGACGAAATCCTTCCATTTCGCGTCGTCGTCGTCGAGGCTCACGCTGAGCACGACGAAGGGCTGTCCCTGAAACTTCTGCGCGACATCGCGAAGGTGTGGCAGCGCCTCGCGGCAGGGGCCGCACCATGTGGCCCAGAAATCGATGAGAACAACTTTGCCGGCGAGCCCATCCATGGAAATGCGGCGGCCGTCGAGGGTGGTCAGTTTGAAAGGCGGAGCCATCCTGGCGCGCGCCAGCTCCGGGCGGTCGGCGTAGCGCGCAGCGCGCTCGCGAAGCACCGAATCGGCATCTGGCTGAGAGAGAAAGGCATTGAACTGCGCGCGAGCCGCATCGTCCTGGTGGAGTTGCGAAAGCGACGTGCCCCAAGCGAAGTGCGCAACCGCGAACGATGGATCGAGCGAAAGGGTCGCCTTGAACTCATCGCAGCTTTCACTGAAGAGCTGATCCTTCTTCTCTTCTGTGGCCTCGCGCTGCAAGGCTACCCCGAGCTGGAGATGTCTTGCAGCTCGGTCGGAATCATTCTCTGCAATCGCCAGCCATTCCCGCGCGATGCCCACCGCGTCCTTGTAGGTGCCAGTTTTCATGGCGAGGTTATAAGCGCGACTGAGGCACTCGGAGCAATGGCCGCCGTCCTGCTTGTTGGCCTTGCGATAGTCGCTGAGAGCGGATGCCAGGTCGCCATGCTTCTCCCATTCGGCAGCACCCAAAAAGGTCTTGCGCGCCTTGGGATCAGTGGGTTCGCCCGGCTTGGGCTGGTCGGGCGCACCACGCAGCGCAGCAGATGCAAGCAGAAACAACGCCGCAACGATCGCCAGTCTTGGCGCAAATCTTTGCGCACTAATTCGCGAGACCATAGAACCCGCTCGACGAAACATGCGGATACCCTCCGGCAAACGATGAACCTCTGGAATGACAAAAATCTTACACCCGAAGTTGAAGAACTAAAGAGGGTGAGGCGGATCCGGCAATCGACTGTGCGCTGTGGAAATGCTGCACTCAAGGCCTGGACGACTGGCTGGTCATTCTCTTCGCGTTTCGAAGGAAATTGCACTCGGCCGCAAACCATTGATAACTAAGGGGAATCTGCTTGTCCCGAGCCGTACCAGAGGTAACCAGAATGTTGAAACCAAAGACTCAACTAAAGACCCCGAAGGAATGTAACAGAATTGTCATTGAGTGACTAGAATCACTGGGATACCTGAAAATCAGGCGTAGTATCGCCCTGATTTTTTGTGGCGACCGGGGGAAATGAGCAAAGGACATCCGAAACCGGGAAGAGCGCTGAGGCCGCGTGTGAGCCGGCGACTGTGCGTCGGTGTGTCGCTGGGGATTGTCGCGGCAGCCGGCGCCTGGATCTTTGCGGGGCTCATCGGTTGCGGGGGCTCGATTATTGCGGTGGATCCATCGCCGCCCGTGCGCGAAAGCACTGTATCTCCCATTCCCGGGTCGCCCATCCAGCACATCGTCGTGATTATGCAGGAGAACCGGAGCTTCGACAATTTGTTCAACGGCTATCCTGGCGCCGACACGGTGCAGGGCGGGATGAACGGGGATGACCTGGTTCCGCTCAAAGAAGTTTCGCTGGGCGACTCGCGCGACCTGAGCCACTCGCACATGCGGTGGATGCAAGATTGGGACCACGGACAGATGGATGGCTTCGCGCAGTCTGGCTCGCTGCTGCCGTACTCGTACGTTCCCAGGAAAGATGTGGAAGAGTACTGGACGCTGGCCCAGCAATATGTGATCGGCGACCACATGTTCCAATCCAACACCGGACCCAGCTTTGTGGCGCACCAGTACATGATCGCCGGGCAATCGGCGCAAGTGACCGAGAACCCTACCGGCTCAGTGTGGGGCTGCGACGCGGCTCCGGGAACGACGGCCGCTCTGATGGGACCGAATGGGACGGAACTGCCCGGCGTTTTCCCATGCTTCGATTACGCGACGACCGCTGATCTGCTGGACCAGAAGGGCGTGACCTGGCGCTATTACGCTCCCGGGAGCGGCGACAACTTCTTCGTTCTTTCGGCTTACCAGGCCATCCGGCACATTCGATTCGGCAAAGACTGGGATGAGAACGTCATCTCTCCCTCGCGCCGCGTGCTGGTCGACATCAAGCATGGAGAACTGGCCCAGGTAACGTGGATTGTGCCGGATTGGTCGCACTCCGATCATCCGGGATCGGGGAGCGAAGGACCGGCCTGGATTGCGGCGATCGTCAATGCCATCGGCAACAGCCAGTATTGGAATTCGACCGCGATCTTCATTTCATGGGATGACTGGGGCGGTTGGTACGACCATGTGTCCCCGACGAAAGTGGACGACATGGGGCCCGGATTCCGCGTTCCGCTGCTCATCGTTTCGCCCTATGCGAAGCAGGGTTATATCACGCATCATTTTCATGAGGCCAGTGGTTTTATTGCGTTCATCGAGCACAACTTCGGGCTGGGCTCGCTGGGGGCACGCGACGCAGGGACCGATGCATTCAGCGATTGCTTCGACTACACGCAGACGCCGCTCGCGTTCATGGTGATTCCCACAAAGGTTTCGGCGGAACACATTATGCGCGAAGTAGACACCGGGCCGCCGGACGACGACTGAAGGCCAGCACGAAGCCGTCCGATCGAGCAAAGATTGCTCAACTTGCGATGTAAAATACAGTCAGTTGGAGCGGCCAGAAAAAGTCGTCGTCTAGCCCAAGAGCGGGCCCGCTTCGGCGGCACGTTTCTTTTTTGTCCGCAACTCTTCCAGGATGAGACGCTACCACGCTCCGCAGCGGCTTTACCTCATCAGTTTTTCCCGCCGGTTACAAGCTACTGACAACCTGCGCCTACCTCTCGCCTACCATCGGAACGTCGGCGGCTCACGACTGCGCGGTCGGCGCGCGAGCGGGGATCCATGGGCGCAGAATCTTTGCGAATGACACCAATCGTATCGGCTGCGAGGTTCTTACATCGCAAGCAGGTTACGGTTCTTTTATCTTTCGGCGCGGCGATCCTTGTGTTCCTGTCCTCGTTTGCCGGATGCGGGACGGCATTATTCTCTGGCCCGGGATCGCTCACGCCGGTCGCCGGTTCGCCTATCGAGCACGTCGTAGTCGTGATGCAGGAGAATCGCAGCTTCGACAATCTGTTCAACGGCTATCCCGGCGCCGATTCTGTACAGACAGGGATGAGTCTCGGAACGCCCGTTCCCCTCGCCCCGATTTCCCTCACCGACCCGCGCGATCTCGACCACTCTCACCCCGGGTGGTGGCAGGATCTGGACAGCGGCAAGATGGATGGCTTTGCGCGCAGCACGATGACTCCGCCCACATTTGCTTACGCCTATGTTCCCCATAATGAAATTCAGGAATATTGGACCATGGCCCAGCAGTACGTGCTCGGCGACCGCATGTTCCAATCGAACACCGGGCCTAGTTTCCCCGCGCATATGTACATGATTGCCGGGCAATCGGCGCTGGCCACCGAGAATCCCGACGGCAATTACTGGGGCTGCGATGCGCAGGCCGGAACGACCGTTCCCTTGCTCGGGCCCAACGGCACCGACGATCTTCCCGGCGTTTTCCCCTGCTGGGACTATGCGACGGCCGGCGACCTTCTCGACGCCAGTGGATTGAGTTGGCGCTACTACGCGGCCGCGAGCACTGACCCCACGATCGTCGGATCTGCCTATGATGCAATCCGTCATATTCGCTACGGAGCCGACTGGAACGCGGATGTGATCTATCCACAGACTCAGTTCCTCACCGATATCCAGAACGGCCACATGGCTGAGGTCACGTGGGTGACTCCCGACTACCTGCACTCCGATCACCCTGGAACCGGCAGCGCTGAAGGGCCGGACTGGGTAGCGGCGGTCGTCAATGCCGTCGGCACCAGCAAGTTCTGGAATTCGACGGCGATCTTCATCACATGGGATGATTGGGGCGGTTGGTACGATCATGTTCTCCCGCCCGTAGTCGATGCGATGGGGCCCGGATTTCGCGTTCCGGTTCTCGTTGTCTCGCCCTACGCAAAGCATGCCTACATTTCGCACCATGTCCATGAATCCAGCGGCTTCATCACATTTATCGAGCACAACTGGGGACTCGGCAACCTTGGCGCGCGCGATGCGAATGCTGACGACTTTGCCGACTGTTTCGATTACAGGCAGAAGCCGCGGCCGTTCCTGCCGATTGCAACCAAAACGACGCCAGACAAGCTGATGAAGGAAAAACCAAGCGGACCACCCGACGACGATTGAACAGCGAGCAGGGGCTGCCTTCTCAAACGAGCTCGTCAATTTTTTCCACTGCCTTTAATCCCACATTCATTTACCGCTGCTAGCGTGAGGCGCGGAAGTCGATTCGGTTATTCTCCACGAATCCAATTCAGATTCCTTACGACCTGGGAGGTTTCTCCTATGAATACACGTGTGTTCAACGGCGTAGTCGCGCGCCGTTTTGCTTCGGGCGCCATCGCACTTGCTGCGGCGGTTGTCTTTGCCTTCCCCATCAGCCTTCGTGCGCAGGACTTCGACTTTGACCACGATAACGGTTTCGGCTTCGGACACGGTCATTCCGAATTTCACGGTTTTGTTCCGGGCAGCATCGTATTGAGCGGCACGGTTTATGTTGGAAGGGCCGACACCGTAATCCCTGGCGAAGTATTGCCGTTCGGATGTTTGAACACCGGCACGGCGACGAGCCCGAATGTGGCCACTGTGAATGTGCCATTGCTTCCAGCCGACCAGACGGCAACCACGAAAACTACTGCGGTGACGGTAACCTGCGGCTATGCCAGCGACAACGGCGAGGCGCCGAATCTTCACGACACGCATAACGTTTGGAACAACGCCAACACGGATGGAAACTTTGGTGTCTCCTCGCCCATCGTGCTTTGGGACCTGAGCTCCGACGGCTTCCCGCTTGGTGAGCTGCGCGTCCCGGGCAACGAGATTGTGACCAGCTTCAGCTCTAAATCCGAGCTGGCTTTGAATCGCTCCGCGGATGGAAAGAGCCTGACCTTTATGGGTTACCGCGGCGGACCCGGCTGCCCGGCGCTGACGCTGGATGCGACAACCAATATCCTCACGCAAGGCACCAACGTTGGGCCCATTTCGCCGACGGCGCCAAACCTGTTGGACGTTTCGGCTTCCAGCACGCCCGGCCTCTGCGACCCGACGAATCCCGCTGTGGCGAGCTATGAGGGCGCGAGCAACCCGACTGCTTACTACCGCTCCGTGGCCGAGGTCGATGCCTTTGGCCGCATCTTCTACACCGACGGGGACGCGTACAGCGGCGACAACTCCCGCGCCGTGATCGAGGCCGACAACGGACTGTATTATTCGGTCGGAAACGACAACAACGGCGGCCTATCGAAGAAGCAAGTGCCGGAGACTCAGCTCGGAATCGATCTTTCCCACTCGACGGGCGCGGAACTCTACTTTCCCGGTGCCGCGCCGCTCGTGCCGCCGAACAACAACATGATTTCCTATTTCATCAGCGTCTCAGGAGACAAGCCAGGTAAGGACACCAACTTCCGTGGCGAGACGATCTTCAATGACACGCTGTACGTTGCAAAAGGAAGCGGCGGCAACGGCATCAACACCGTCTATCAGCTCGGCACCGCGGGCGTTCTGCCCACGACCGGCAATGCGCCCGTCGGCGGCCTCAACGACGAACCCTACGCGATTCTTCCCGGATTCCCCACCTCGGCCAGCACCACAAACAGCCCGGGCGGCTACTATCCTTTCGGGCTTTGGTTCGCGAACGAGAACACTCTGTATGTTTGCAACGAAGGCGACCTGGTCTATACGCCGAACCAGGTGATCAACGGGCAGACGAACGTCGCCGATTCGGGTACGCTGGCCACCTCCGGCCTGCAAAAGTGGGTTCTCACGTCGGGAACCTGGGTGCTTCAATACACCATCCAAAACGGGCTCAACCTCGGCGTGCCGTATAGCGTCAGGGACTATCCCAGCGCCATCGAGCCCGCGACCGGCGGATGCCGCAACATTACAGGCGTGGTTAACCGCGACGGCACGGCGACGATCTACGCAATCACGTCCACGATCAGCCTGAACGGCGACAACGGCGCCGATCCAAACAAGCTGGTGAAAGTCACCGATCAAATCAGCGCAACGAAGCTCGCGACCAGCGGCAGACTCGATTGGTTCGAAACGGTTCGCTCGGCCCAGGCCGGCCAAGCCTTCCGCGGTGTTGCCCTGGCGCCGGAAGACTTTGGATTTCGCTTTTAGTTAAAGACCGCTTTAGATA
>CAZVYV010000092.1:0-9865 GCA_964630985.1 uncultured Occallatibacter sp. | reverse complement strand
ATGGAATCCTCCCGATGCGAGATTTGATGCGAGCACGAGATCAAACAATAACATTCGGATATGAGAAACGCTTCAACACAGCTCACCTGATATGGGTAAAGTACAAGACACGCTAGAGATTTTGCTTCTTGTCCTCTTCGGTAACGACGAAGAAACTGCGCAAGTCCGCTTGTCCAAACGAAGTGGTCATCGCGACATCGGCGGCATCCCGGCCCGTTGCCATCAGGACGCGGCCGATGCGCGGTTGGTTATTGCGCGCATCGAACGTCCACCAGCGGCCTCCCAGATAAGCCTCGAACCATGCGCTGAAATCCATCGGAAGCCTTTCTGGCACGCCGATGTCTCCCAGATAGCCGGTCGCGTAGCGCGCAGGAATGTTGAGCGCCCGACAGAAGGTGATGGCCAAATGTTGAAAGTCTCGGCACACGCCCACGCGCTCAGTAAACACGTCGAGAGCCGTCTTTGTGGGTCGCGCATGCTGATAGTTGAACATCACTTTGTTGTTTACCCAATTGCAAATCGCCTGCACACGGCCCCAGCCCGGCAGGATGTGTCCAAAGAGTTCGAGCGCAATGGTCGAAAAGCGATCCACTTCGCAGTAGCGGCTGTTCAGCAGAAAGCTGAGCATTTCGTTCGGCAGATCGCCGACAGCCGACTCGCGCGCCAACCAATTAAATTCATCCGGAACTCCGGAGTCTCGGATCAGCGTGGAATTGAAAAGCCTGAGCCGCCCTTGCGGGGCAACGAACCGCGCACAACGGTTCCCAAAACTGTCGTTGTAATGAGTGATTTCAAGTTTCGGCTCAGTCTGCAACTCGTCGGGCTCAAGCAGATCGTGAGCGCGCGAAGGATGGACATTGAGAAGCGCCACCATTGCCACAGTGGCTGGAATGTCGAATTGTATGTCGTATGCCAGCCGGATCAGCACTCTGACGCTCCAAACTTGAGGATATAGGTTTCGAAGGCTCCGGCCCCTGGACCAAGGGCGAAGGCAGGCAAGGTACAGCAATCCTATCTCTTGCAAGAAGCAAAAGGCTCGGAAAAGGATGTATCTTGCTGAGTAACTTAGAGCGGTTTCACAATTCGTTTGCCCTTTCCGGCGTTTGTAGAGCATGGCTTTTTCTTGATGAAAAAGCCACTCAGCATTTTCGGCTTCGGTGTAAGGCAATTGTGAAACCGCTGTACCGGCTGCGCTAAACTAACACTCACCGTGGTGCACAAATTTCTTACAGCCTAGGACACCGGTCATGATGCCGGATCAGGACAGTTTTTGGGACGAGTTGCTGGCCTACATCGAGGCGCATAGCGTCATCCCCATTGTTGGGCCTGAACTTGTGATCGTGGAGCATGACGGGCGGCTCGAGCCATACCATCGGCTGCTGGCGCGCGAACTTGCGGTGCGGCTGAAGATCGGCGACCAGGGCGAAGCCGCGACACTCGACCAGGTGGTGGGGGCTTACCTTGCAAAGCCAGGCAGCAGACGGCAGTCGATCTATCGCGAATTAGGCGACATCGCCGCAAAGCTCACCGTCAAAATCCCACAGCCCTTACTTCAACTCGCGAGCATACGCGACCTGAATCTTTTCGCGAGCTTTTGCACCGACAACCTTCTAGCCCAGGCGATCAACGCGGCGCGTTTTGGCGGCCGCGCAGAAACGCGCGAACTGGCGTTCAATCCCAGCGAAGCCGGCGACCTGCCCGATGGCGCGCGCGATGTGCCAGTGGTTTACGGACTGTTTGGCCGGATGTCGGTGCTGCCCAAGTATGTGATTGCGGAGGAAGACGAGCTGGAGTGGGTGACCGCACTGCAAATTCCGGAAAAGCGCCCGGAGCGGCTCTTTGACGAATTGGGGCACAATCACCTGCTTTTCCTCGGCTGCGGATTTCCAGACTGGCTCGCGCGCTTCATCCTGCGCACGGCCAAGAACAGTAAGCTATCAGCCGAGCGCGGCTTCTCAGAATACCTGATCGACTCGGATGCGGAATCGAATTCGGCCTTGGTCGCTTTCCTGACCAACTTCAGCCGCGAAACCGTGGTGCTGTCGCTGGACCCCGTCGACTTTGTGGCTGAACTCGCGCGACGCTGGCAGGAAAGGCAAGGCGGCGACGCAGCGGCGAAGGAGCCGGAGCCCGGCCCGATGCCGGAAACCATGCCGCCCGGGAGCTTATTCATCAGCTATGCCAGCGAAGATCGGCCGGCCGCGCTGCGGCTCGCGGCGGAGCTGCAAGACGCAGGACTGCCGGTGTGGCTCGATCGCCAGCAACTCGATTGGGGCAGCGATTACACAGCGCGCATCCGGCTTGCGATTCAGCAATGCGCCCTGTTCGTTCCCGTACTTTCGCGAACAGCAGAACAACGCACCGGATTCTTTCGCAAGGAATGGGCGTGGGCCAGCGAGCGAAACCTGGATTTCACCGGCAGCAGCCTCGCTTTTCTGTGCCCGTTGGTGATCGACGATACCCCCGTGGTTACGAGCAACGAAATTCCTCCGGCGTTCAAGATGGTGCACATCGAACAAGCGCCGGCGGGCAGTCTGCAGAGCCACCAGGCAGACGCGATTGTGAAAGCCTTCAACGCCATGCGCGCACGCATGCAGGGTAAGCAATGAACGAGCTACCGACCATCGACGCTGAACGCCCGTGGCCGGGGTTATTGCCGTTCGGCGAAGACTCGCGCATGTATTTTCACGGCCGCGAAGCCGAGACAGATGAATTGTTTCGGTTGATTGAGCGCGAACCTCTTACGGTGTTGTTCGGCCAGTCGGGGTTGGGAAAGTCATCGCTGTTGAATGCGGGCGTATTTCCTAATCTGCGCCGCGCCGGCTATCTACCGGTATATCTGCGCTTGACTCTCGAAGCAGGAGCGCCCGCACTGATTGACCAGGTGTGGCAGGCCCTCAAGGTTGCGTGCGCTAATCACGAAGTGACCGCGAGCGCGGCCTTGGCGGGTGACGGCTTCTGGCAATACCTGCATCGGCCGGAGACTCAGTTCCTCAATCCTCATGAGCGGCCGGTTGTGCCTGTACTGGCGTTCGATCAGTTTGAGGAGATCTTTACGCTGGGCCGGCAAACGGCTGAGCAAACCGCGCGCACGCAACTGCTGCTACAAGAACTGGGCGAACTGATTGAAAATCGGCTGCCACCGGCGCTGGAACGCGAACTGACGGTGCATCCGGAACTTCTGGATCAATTCGATCTGCTGCGCCAGAACATCAAGATGGTCTTTACGTTCCGCGAAGATTATCTGGCCGAGTTCGAGAGCCTGAAGACCGTTATTCGCCCCATCATGCAGAACCGGATGCGCCTGACGCCGATGCGCGGCGATCGTGCGGCGGCGGCGATTGAGACAGCGGGCGGAGGGTTACTGAGCGCAAGCGTTGCGGCGCGCATCGTGAGGTTTGTCGGCGGAGCCGCGAGGGGCGACTCCGGGCAACTCGAAGAGATTTCAATCGAGCCCGCGCTTCTATCTCTGGTTTGCCGCGAGCTGAATGAACAACGCATCGCGCGCGGGCAAGCGGAGATCAGCGCCGACCTGATCCAGGGCGAAAACACGCAGCAGATCATTGCGCAGTTTTACAACCAAGGATTCGCGGGGCTGGACGTCAGGGTGCGTTATTTCGTCGAGGATCGGCTGCTGACGACTGCAGGCTACCGCGACAGTTGCGCGCTGGACAACGCGCTGGCGGAGCCTGGCGTGAGCGAAGCGGCGATTCAGAGCCTGGTGGATCGACGCATTCTTCGACGGGAAGAGCGTGGCGGATTGGTTCGGATCGAGCTGATCCACGATGTGCTTGCGCTGGTGGCGAAAGAGAGTCGCGATACAAGGCATGAGGCGACCGCGCTCGAAGCCGCCCGGCAGCAATTGGCCAAGCAGCGGCGACGCCAGAGAATCGTTGTTGTGTGGGCTGCGGTTCTGGTGGCTTGCCTGGTGGGCGTCTCCTGGTTGGCGGTGATGGCGAGCCGGGGGAAGAAGGAGGCTGTCTCTGCCCAGCAGCAGGCGGATCAGGAAGCAAAGGTGGCTCTCGAGCAGAAGAAGGTGGCATTGGACGAAAGCGTGCGGGAGCGGCAAGCGGAGGACCTCGCCGTTTCAAAGCAGGCGCAGTTGGCGGGCGCCCTGGAGAAAGCAGACGAGGCGACTCACACTGCCAAGAGCGAGGCGGATGCAAAGGAACAGCAACGATGGCAGGCCGTTGTTTGGGCGGCGGCCGCGGATGAGCAATTGGACGCGGGCGGCACCGGAGAAAAATTGCGGGCGTGCGTCGACTCAACCAATCGCCTGACTGACGATCCCGCGAAGGCATCGCGAGATTACATGGTGGGAGTCTGGCATGTTGACCAAGGTGTTTCATCGACGGACCAAGAGTGGCGCAGCGATGGCACTTGCGTGAGCAGGCATATCTATGAAAACGGCTTTGAGCTGGACCTCAAGAATGATGTTTGTACCTGGAGCTACAAGCCGATCGCCGGGCATGATGACGAATTCGAGATGGATTGGGCCTCCAAGATGTTGGGGCCTCAATACACAAAGCAACTGATCTTCAAGATCACGAGCCGCACGCGCATGCGCAACATCAATGTCGGCTACGACGCGTTTCGAATCATTTGTCCGGCCCAGGAACTCACGATCCGCCAGGGCGAGCTTGCGACTCTCCAGAAACAAGCCGACGCTAACTCTGGCAACGCAGAAGACCAGGCCGCGCTCGCGAGCGGATTCGACAAGCTGGGAACGGCATTGGCGGCGCAAAGCGATTTTGCGAATGCTTTCAAAACCTTCGACCAGGAGCTCGCGGTCTGCC
Organism: uncultured Occallatibacter sp.; assembly: GCA_964630985.1. Classification (GTDB taxonomy): domain Bacteria; phylum Acidobacteriota; class Terriglobia; order Terriglobales; family Acidobacteriaceae; genus Telmatobacter. The sequence goes on along the minus strand of CAZVYV010000092.1, from coordinate 5,069 downwards.
AACCGTTGGCGCAGCGCAAACCCGCGGATTCGGATTGCCTGAAGAGAGACGCGTTGTCGTTTGAGCAACTCGGAAACCAGGAATTCAATCAGGCGACGACGCTCGACCAGGCCGGCGACGGGCAGGGCGGAACTCAAAATGCCACGGCGGCGCTTGAGTCCTACCAAAAAGACCTGGTGGTTCGCTTGCAGTTGCTCCGCGCCGATCCAGCAGACGTTGACGCGCAACACAACGCAGCATTGGCATCAAACCATGCCGGCATCGTTCTCTACTGGATTGGTCGCAATACGGAAGGAATCGATGCGATTCGAACGGCGGCACAAATGCTCGAGAAGATCACCGAGACGCATGGCGGCGAGACGCAGGTCCGCGTGGATCTGCTTTGGATTCTCTACAACCTGAGTCAGCGATCGAATGTTGGGACCGAGGCCAAGGACTCACTGAGCAAAGCACTGGCGATTGCGACGGAACTGTCGCACGAACCTGGGAGCCCCGACAATATGCCCAGTGTGGTCACTTTTCTTCAGGGCGCCAAGCCACGGTGAGGCTTCCAATTGAATTCCCCAAAATATGGGTGGGCACAAGTCGGAGATTCGACGTAAAACCTAGTTCTTGATTGGATTTGGCGGACCTGGTCGGGATCGAACTTCAGCCGTATGAGACGGTCGAACAAGTTTGACGAACGAGCCGCCAGCCACGACAATAGAAGAGTTGCCCGCAAATCGTGGGCCTGTGGCGCAGCTGGGAGCGCGCTTCCATGGCATGGAAGAGGTCGTCGGTTCGATCCCGACCAGGTCCACCAAATCCACGATATGCCAGCGATGTACATCCTAAGAAGCCAAGCCACCAATCGCTTCTATATTGGTTCGGCCATGGATGTCGAAGGGCGACTGGCAGAGCACCAACGAGGACAAACCAGGTCCACCCGCGGCAGGGGGCCTTGGGTTCTGGTGTATCAGGAGAGCTTCGATACAATCGCGGAAGCTCGTCGGCGCGAAATGCAATTAAAGAGGTGGAAGTCCCATAGGACGATCCAGCAGCTGATCGACACTCGTCGTTGAAACTAGAGCGCGCCCCGGCTGGCCGGGGAGGTCGTCGGTTCGATCCCGACCAGGTCCACCAAATCCACGATATGCCAGCGATGTACATCCTAAGAAGCCAAGCCACCAATCGCTTCTATATTGGTTCGGCCATGGATGTCGAAGGGCGACTGGCAGAGCACCAACGAGGACAAACCAGGTCCACCCGCGGCAGGGGGCCTTGGGTTCTGGTGTATCAGGAGAGCTTCGATACAATCGCGGAAGCTCGTCGGCGCGAAATGCAATTAAAGAGGTGGAAGTCCCATAGGACGATCCAGCAGCTGATCGACACTCGTCGTTGAAACTAGAGCGCGCCCCGGCTGGCCGGGGAGGTCGTCGGTTCGATCCCGACCAGGTCCACCAATCCCACTCCTCTGCATTTTGATTTTTGGGGTCTCCTGCGCTGCTCGCGATTTCGCTCGCGGCGCCGGAAGGTTGTAGGAGCCTGAGCGCACGCTTGCGAGGGATGCACCGTTGCGCGCGCCCAGCGCTTCCGTTTTTACTCCACTGGCGACGCGAGGAAGAACACGTACACCAGGAATCCCAAACCAATCAGGGCCGGAATCATGCCGCATAGATAAATTGCGGTCCCTTTTAACAGTTCATGAAGGAAGATCATCACCCCGAGTCCAGCGCAAAGGTTTATGAGGCCGCCGATCTTCATGCCTTCACGTTGCTTGAGCCGCTTGAGACGATCATCAGTCCGCATCAGTTCGAGGGCGGCTTTCGCGCCTTCACCCGAGGCCTCGGTCACCCTACGAATGGTTTCCGCCTTGTAAAACGCATCGCGCTCCTTGCGCTGGCTGTCGATCCAGTGGACCACCGTAACGAATGTGAACGTCGCCACGATGGCCACAATCGGAATCAGAATCGCAATCGTCTGTGGGTTATCCCACATCGCAAGCATCTCTGGACTGTTCCCCATTTCATCCTCCTCGCCGGGGATTTACCCCTTGCGACTGGTACGACAGGGGGGACCGGCTCCCGGTTGCAAAATCTCTCAAGAAAGATTCATCTAGAGAAAATGCAACCGGAACCGAGTCGGAATGGTCTTACGGTTTCGAGAGGAACGCTTTCAAAAGATGCCTGCCGCGATGAGCGCCGAAGAAGACCTGGCCGATGTGGATCGCGTTTTATCCGGCGATGTGCAGGCTTTCGAGGGCATCGTGCGCCGCTGGCAGGGGCCGCTGGTGAATATGGCTTGGCGCTACTGCCGCGACCGGAGTCGAGCAGAGGAGATGGCGCAGGACGCTTTCATACGCGCATGGCGCGGACTGGCCGGATGGCGGCGCGAATCGAGCTTTTCGACTTGGTTATTTGCGCTTGCGGCGAATGTGTTTCGCTCCGAATTGCAGCGCTTTCCGGCGGTGAATGTGCCCCTGGAAGATGTGGCCGAGCCTTCCGGCCCTGCCACTCAGCATGAAGGGCTGGCCAGGAAGCAGAGCGACGACGCAGTGAGAAGAGCGGTATTGGCGCTGCCCGTGCGCTACCGCGAGCCGGTGGTGCTCTATTACTTTCACGAGATGGATGTCACGGCCGCGGCACGGACGATGGGCCTGCCCGAGGGAACGGTGAAGGCGCGCCTGGCGCGAGGACGCGAGATGCTGCGGAAGAGATTTCCGCACCTGAGCGAGCAAAACACACCGGCGCTGGGTTCGACGCTCCGGCCCGAAAAGGAGGCCCTGCAATGAAGCACAATCCGAATTCCGAGACAGATCGTGGCGCGATCGACGCGATTCTCACCAGTGAAGAAGAGTTGATTCCGTCTTCGGGTTTTCTGGCGGCGACGATGGAGCGGGTGCGCGATGAGGCCGCGATTCCCAAGCCGATTCCCTTCCCGTGGTTGCGCGCGCTGCCCGGAATCGTGCTGGTGGTCGCCGTTCTTGGCTGGTGCGGGTTTGAGCTGGTGCGCGCGGGTTTGGCTAGTGCCCGAGAGATTTCGTTTGCGCAGGTGCATGGGTCCGCCGCAACCTGGAGTGCACTGGAGCCGGCCGGATGGGTGGCGGTTGCTTTGGCCGTTTCACTGCTCTCCTGGCTCTTTGCGCGGCAGTTGGCCGGGAGGTCGGGGCTGCTGTAGGGCGGGCGATCCTTCTTGCCTACTCAATGGCGAAGACGGCGTAGACGTTAGCTTCTTCACGAATGGTTTGGGGACGGATCTCGAGGGCTGGGACAGAAACCGGCGTGCCGGCGTCAGCCGAGACTTCAACTGTTTCGGCGCTTTCGACAGTGTTACCCGCAAAATAGAGCCGTGAAGCCGGTGTTTGATTACTTGCATAGATCAACGCGCCGAGCTGCACATGCAATCCGTCCGCCATCTTTGAGGCGACTTCCCTTGCCTTGACTAAGGCAGCCTCCGCAGCCTTTGCCTGCAAGGCTTTTCTGTCGGATAAGCGCCAGTCAATATCGCCGGTCTTGTTGGCCCCTGCGGCAATCGCGAGACGGATTACCTGAGCTGCGCTTTGCGTCGGGACCGATACTTCCCAAGACTGCCGGAAGACGAATTGCTCCTTCGCGCGCTGATCGAGTGGCTCCTTGTCATCGAACGCAGTGTTTTTGAGCAATTCCTGCGCTTGACTCTCAATGTTCTTGTCCTCAACGCCAGCCTTGTGGAGAGATTGAAGGATTGCCTGCGAAAGTTTGCCGGCGTCAACGTAGGTGCCTTGTGAATCGGGACCGTATATCTCGAATCCGACAGTCACCGCCGCGATGTCCGCGACAGCCGTTGCTTCGTCTGTCGTGCTGATGGCAATGGTCTTGTTGTCGCGATTAATTTGGATGGTTTGGGCTGACGCAACGCCAGCGCAGATAAATCCGGCGGTCACTGCAATCGAGACGAGCCCTAATTTCGCAGACATCTCTTTGTCCTCCTCTTCCTGTGAACGGAAAAGGATAGCGCAATTTGCGGCAAGAATTCCCGATTTTGCTGAATTGACACAACAGACCGGATTTAGTTGGATTTTGGGGTATGCATCGCGCCGAATTGCTGGAGCTTGGCGAGGGTAGCCGCGGCCTGGCCGGAGTCGATGGCATCCGCGCCGATGGCCACGCCCTCTTTGAGGTCGCCGGCGAGGCCGGCAGCGACCAGGACCGATGCAGTGTTGAGCAGAACGACGTCGCGGCGCGGGCCGGGTATCCCGGTGATCACGTCGTAGAGCAGAGCTTTGTTGGTGGCCACATCGCCGCCGGTGAACTGATCGATCGTGGCGCGAGGAAGGCCGGCCATCTCCGGTGTGACGCGCGCGGCTTTAAGCTCGGGCTTGCCTGATTCCGATTCCTCGACGCGCGCGACGACCGATTCGCCTGTGGTTGTGAGCTCGTCGATTCCATCCGTTCCGTGGACAACGAAAGCACGCCTGGCTCCGAGCATGGCGAGCGTGCGGCCGACGAGCAAAACGCGGCTGGGAGCGAGCACGCCAATCACCTGCGCGCGCGCGTGGGCCGGATTGGTGAGCGGACCGACCAGGTTGAAAATGGTGCGGAAGCCGAGCGCGCGGCGCAGCGGACCGAGAGCCTTCATGGCCGGGTGATAAAGCGGCGCGTAAAGAAAAACAAAGCCTGTTTCGCGGAGACATTCGACAGCCAGCTCCGGCGAGAGCTCAATGGGAACGCCGAGAGCCTCGAGAACATCGGCAGCGCCGCAGAGCGAGGTGACGGCACGATTGCCGTGCTTGGCGACTCGAGCACCGGCGGCTGCTGCAACGAGCGCAGCGCCGCAGGAGATGTTGAAGGTCTGCGGCCCACCGCCGCCTGTGCCGACGCAGTCAACCAGCTCCGCTGTTTCCGCATCGGAAAAGGGCAACGGTACTGCGTGCAGGCGCATGACGTCAACAAAGCCAGCCAGCTCGGGAGCCTGCTCGCCGCGTGTGGCGAGGACAGCGAGGAGCGCAGCCGTCTCCACTTCAGGCACGCCGCCGGCGAGGATCTCGACAAGCACTTCGGCCGCCTGCTCACGAGTGAGAGCGGCGCCATCCTCGGCCAGCGGGCGAAGCA
>CAZVYV010000091.1:0-10000 GCA_964630985.1 uncultured Occallatibacter sp. | reverse complement strand
GTCTGCGAGGGGACGGCAGAGTTAGTCCCGCCGAACGTCCCGGCTTGAGGCCCGGCAGCCGCTGCGCCCGGCGCGCACATGACCGAGCCAGCTTCTGCCGGGAGGGCGAGACCGAGAGCGAGCGCCGCAGCGGCGAGCGACCCAATGAGCCAGTGTTTCGTGTTCATGCTCGCATCTCCTTGGAGCCGAATACCGGGTCGGAGCGGCGGGCCTCGTCGAGGTCGGCCTCACCCTCGCGCTCACGGCGCAGATTGTCGAAATGGCCCTTGCCGGGCTTCATCGCGCCGGGCAAGCCCTGGTTGGGGAGCGACTCGAAGCCGCGCGTGCGCGACGAAACGAAGTACCGCTTCGCCGGAACGAGCCCTTCCTTGACCGCCCGCTCATCGATCTCGAGCGCGTCGCGCGCGTCGACCGACCACATCTTGATCTCGAAGGGGCCGCCGTTCTGCGTCTGCCACTTGGCGAACTCGTCCTTGCGGGCGCCGTAGGTTCGCAGGTCGGCCTCGTAGTCGAGAAGCGCCTGGCGGAAATCGACCATTGCGAGGTCAAACTCGGGATCGCCTTCCTTGCCGCGCGGCGCCACCGGGCGCTTGGGAGCGCTCGGCGCGGTCGGACCGCAGTCCCACAGATAGACCATCGACCGTTCGCGGTCGGCCATCGCGGCGAGGCCGGGCCCGACGTTCGAGAGCTTGACGTACTCGTTGAGTTGGATCGCTTCGACCATGTTACTGCATCGCCGGGAGGACGGCCATGAAGGCCTTGAAGGTGATGGAGGCGTTCGAGCCGCCGAGCACGACGTACAGCTTGACGTACTCGTACTTGACGTTGTTCTGCTCGTTGGAGAACAGAATCTCGTAGCGGTTGCCGCCGATCGCGGGGACCGCTGGCGGGGTGAAGTTGTTGGGGACATCGCCGGTGCCGGCAATGGCGAGTTGCAGCGCGCCGGCCTGCATGACGTTCGTGGCGCCGAAGGCCGGGTCGTTCGAGACCAGCACCATCAGCTTGTAGTAGCAGCCCGACGTGACGACAATGGCGGTGACGTCGATGACCACCGCGGCGTCAATGCGCTGTTGCTGCGGCGTGATCGTCGAGGAAGCGGCAATCGAGGGCAGCGTAACCGTGATGTTCTGGTTGCCGCCACAATCGATGATGCCGTCCGCGCCGCCATACTGCGCGTAGCCGGATGCCGTCAGAGCGGCGGCGCCGTCGGACAGGAAGTTGTTGGCGTCGACTGCATAAGTGCGGTCGCCCATCGTGATGCTCCTTGCTCAGCCGGCGTCAGGCGACGATCGGCGCGTTCGTCCACGAGGTCATTCTCGTCAGGCAATACTTGAACTCGTCGACCAGGCCGACGTCCCAAGAGATGTGGGTGCGGTAGGTCTTGCGGTCTTCCAGCAGGCCGACGTCTTCGGGCGTCAGGTTGCGGACGTAGATGCCGCGCAGCATCCCTTCGCCGAGCGTCATGCCGTAGATCGACGACGTGACCGCCGAGCCGGCGCCGTAGGCGACTTCGTTGAACTGGAGGACGGGAACCTGGTCGTCTTTCGGGTAGCCGTAGAGCAGGCGGATGCCGGCATAGGTCAGTTTCGGCCGCCCGATCTCGTCCCAGGTCTGCATGACGTAGCCGGTCAGCGACTGGTTGCGCGCCGCCTGAATCCACAGCGGCAGCGACAGGAAGGGGACAAACAGGTAGCGCGTGCCGGACTTGCCCGACAGGTTGTTGAGCATCGTGTCGAGGTTGGCGAGGCTGAGCGCCGCGCCGCCCGAGGCCGTCGAGTTGTAGTAGAGCCGGCCGAACTTCTGCGCGCGAACCTGGAGGCCGTTGAAGACGCGCGGATTGACCGACTGGTCGCCCTTGACGAAAGTGTCGATCCACAGGCGGGCAAAGGCGGTGATGCCCATGCGCTCTTCGTAATTGCGCCGCTCGGGGCCGAAGCGATCCTGGATCGCGCGGTCGATGTCGATGTCGTGGTCGATGATGTAGGTCGCTTCGTCGAACGGCGAGATCACGCCATGCCCGGACGAAGACGCCTCGTTGACGGCGCGGAACACCGGCGTCGCCAGCGCGGCTTCGCGATAGCCGACGTACTTGGAGCCCTTGAGCCCCTCGAAGGGCATGACCTCGAAGACGTCGCTGTACTGCGTGAACATCTCGATCACAGGGCGGCGAACGTCCTCCGGCGCCATTCCCTTGGCATATTCCGTGAGGGTCATGAGGTTCGAGACGGCCATCGGAATTCCCTTTCAGATCACGGATTGGACGCGCTTGCCGTGTAAGTCCACGAAGCGACAGCGGTGTTCGCCGTTCCCGCCGCGTTGGGAAGCAGCACGGAGGTCGCGGCGCTGACCGTTCCCTGCGTCTTTTGGACATCGTCGGCCATCTTGCGCAGCATGCGCGCGATATAGGCGACCTCAGCCGACTTCTTGTCGAAGGTCTGGTCGACGAAGGTGGCGACGAAAACGGTCATGTCAGGCGACCTTCTTGCCCTGCGCCGCCGCGGTCATGCGGCGGGCGTAGTCGAGACGATCCGGCATCGAGAGCTTGTTGTAGTCGGCGTCTGACAGTTTGCCCGGCACTTCTGGCGGCTCGCGGCCGCCGCTCTTGAAGGTGCCGGAGCCGGTGAACTTGGCGATCAGCGATTCCGCCATCTGGACGTCGGCCGCGGTGAACAGGCGCGAGACGAAGCGGCCGCCGGACTCCTGGCCGAGCAGGCCCTGCGCCCAGGTCTGGATCGCGGTGACGCGCGCCTGGCCGTTGGCGCCCAGCTTGCCGATCTCGGCTTTGCGCGCCTGGTCGATCTGCGCGGCGGTGCCGACGCGGTCGCCGGCGACGAGGGCGATGGCTTCCTGGAAGGCTTCCTGGGTCAGGCCGTTCTTCTGCGCCCATTGCTGGCCTTGCGCCCACAACGGGTTGTCGACGTCGATCTTGAACTCGACGCCTTGCGGCAGAGTGAAATCCTTCGGCAGTTCGATCTTGTAGTCTTCCGGCTTGGCCGGGAGCGTCAGCCGGCGCGATTCATCGGCGGCGACGCGGGTTTGAAGCTCGTTGAAGTGAGCGGCGAACTCGGCGTCCTTGACCTTGCCGGCGGCGGCGTCCCAATACGCCTCGGGAATATAAGCCGGCCGCTCGCTAGTCTGAGCGGCCGGAGTCGGCGTGGGAGTTGGGGTCGGCGTCGGGGTCGGAGAAGCCGGGGATGTAGTCGCCGAGCTTGACGAGACGGGAGCCGGGGATACGGCGGCCGGAGCGTTCGACGGCACTGGCGAGACGGAAGGTGACGGGGCGGCTTCGGTCACTTAGAGCAATTCCCTCGGCCATCAGGGCCATTAGATCACGCGCGAAACTGCGGCGACCGTGATCGGACTGCAATGATCTCTCCGATCCATCGCTGACGACGCCGCAGAGCGCCTTCTGCAAATAGAGGTAGAGCGTCACGCCGTCTGGCGTGCGCGCAATGCGGTCGATCGCCAGTTTGAGATCCTCGTCGGAAACTTCGCTCATGAGGCCGCTCCCGGCGTCTCGTTGGGCGGCGCTCCAGCATGGCGCGCGCCGGCCAGTTGGGCGATCGCCGCGGTTGCCTGTTTGACCTGGTCGGGATTGCGCCACTTGATCAGGCCGACGCGCATCTTGTCGACGATCGCCTTCATCGTCCCGGCGCCGTCGCAGTACATCTTGAACTCCTCGGGGAAGGTCGGCGCGATGATTTGCAGCGCCTTGATCGCCATCCCGACTTCCTGCTGTTCGGCGGCGGCCTGCGCCGGATTGCGCGGCATGGTCGCGACGGCGCGGCCGTCAACGCGGATCGGCTGGATTGCGCCGGCCTTCTCAAGCAGCCACTTGAAGCGGAGGAAAATCTGCGCCGGCCCCTCGCGCCAGAACGGCAGGCCGGGCGTCCCGAGGCGCCGCTGCGCCCGCGCCATCTCGTCGAGCCACTGGCCGAGCGTCGGCGGCGTGTCGCCGGTCTGCTCGGGGTAGTCGACGAAGAACAGCTTGCGCAGCTTCTTGATCTTCTCCTGATATTGATAGTTGGCGACCTCGGGCGGGGGGACCTTGTAGATTTCCTTGACATCGCCGGACGTGCCGGGCCGAATCGGATAGGCCATGCCTTCCTCGACGCCCTGTTCAACGGCGGCGAAGGAATCGTCGGGATAGGTGATCGGCGGGTTGATCGACAGCGCGGCGTGGTTCGTCCGCATGTATTCGAGTTCATCGATCTGGCGGAAGCTCGGCAGGCCCTTGATCAGTGGGCCGACGCCGTGCGGCCAGTCTGCCGTCGCGCCGAAGCGCATGACCAGCAGCGGGCACGAGCCCTCGCCGACGCATTTGGCGTCGTGAATGACCTCGTTGCCAATCATGATGACGTGCTGCCAGACCTCGTCCGACTTGTCCTCCCAATCGCGCCAGAAGGCCCAAATCACCTGCGTCCGATCGGACGGCTTGTCCTCGTGCTTCTTCTTGACCTCGGGCGGGACCTTCTTCCACACTTCCTCGCCGACGAGTTCGCGGACGTAATGATTTCGCGTGAAACGCACGGCGGCGCGATAGTCGACCTCGCCATAGGGTCCGAGGTCGATTTCGAGTTCTCGGAAAGGAATGGCCGAGACCGTGATCGCCGAGGCCGGATGCGGGCGCTCTACCCACACAGCGGCCGTGCCGATCGCGAGGTCAGGGTTGAAGGCTTTCGGGATTTCAGGATAAAGGTTCGAAGCCTTCATCGCGGCGAAGATAGCCTGGTCGTCCTTCTTGATCTGGTCGCGGACCTTGCGCCACACAGGCCCTTCGGCGCCGCCCGGCAGGTCCATGCCCGGCCCGCGCTCACACCACGGCTCGGCTTCCGGCATGAAGGCGCCGACAACCGCCGTGACGAAATCCTCAACGATGATGAAGGTTTCGTCGGTGTTGAGTTCTGGCGCGTCCAACATGCGCGCCTGGCTCGGCGACGTCATCGAGGAAATCTGGCGCTGGCGATTCGGCGCCGCCAGAAAATAGCACTCCTTCACATCGAGTTCGATGTACGATTTCCATGTTCGCGCCGCAGCGAGGCGCGCGACCGCCTGCTGTTGCAGGTCCTTCGCCTGGCCGGTCGATGCGGCTTCACTCTGGACGGAATTGGTCGTCGCGGGAGCATCAGCCATTTGTCAGGCTGCCTTTGCGGCGGTAATTCCGCCAGTCGTGGTCGATGTCAATGGGCTCGTTATGCTGCCGGCAAGGGCGAGCTGCGTGCCGTAACGCGCCATCAGAGAGGCCATGTCGCCCGCAGTCTGCGTCTGGAGGCCGGAAACGAGACTATTCTGCGCCTGCGTCTGCTCCTGCTGCAACATCGGGTCGACTGGAATCTCCGGCGCCTTCATCGGATCGCTCGCCTCCGTTGGCGATGAGATGGCGATAAAGGCCGTCGGGCCGCAATGACCATGTCTTGACGCGGAGGAGTTGCTTGACCGCCGAGACGCAGGTGAAGCCGGCGCGGGCGCGCCATTTCATCGGGGCGTCGGCGCGCTTGAACTTCACGATGACGCAGTGCGCGGCGTAGCGTGCGATCTGCTGGCGGGCGATCTCGTGGCTGGCGTGGACGATCCGCAGCCCGGTCCACTCGGCGTCGAGGAACAGCCAACAGTCGCCGACCGGGACATAGGTGAAGGCCGAGACGTGCTTGAAGCGGCCCATTGCCAGCGCGGACAGCCAGCGCGACGAGGCGTCCGGGTGAAAGACGACGAACCATTCGGCTGGCTCGGCCGCGCCAACCGGCTCGATCGGCTCCATCAGCCGGCTATCCTGCGCATCGTCCGGCGCATACGGCCGATCTTGGCCGGCATGACCAGGCCAATTGGGCTGAGGCCGATCATGCGGCGGCCGTCGCCGAGGCCAAGTACGAGGTATTGCAGCGCGTCGCACAGATTAGAATATTTGTCTTTTGAAGGGGTTAGCGCCCCTTTTTCCTCTCGTTCCAAATGGTAGCGGCCGGACATGCCAACAACCAGCGTCCGGCAGACCGGCGAGATCACGACGCGGTTGACGCCGGCCGGATTGTCGTTCAGCGCGAAGGCAACCGCCTCGACGCGCTGCTCAATGTCGTTCATCTTCACCGGCGCCGGGATCACGGGCATCCCGTGCGCGGCCCAAATCTCGTAGGCCGATTGCTCGTCGTGCTTGTCGCGGCCTTTCGGGTCGCCGACAAAGCGGACCTTCTGGCCGGGATAGTGCTGCGTCAGGAACTTCTGCACCTTCGGCGCAAAGACCGATGGCCCCTCGTTGAAACCAAGCATTTCGTATTGGATATAGACGCGCCCGCCGACCTCCTGGGAGAACACCGCGGCGGGGTAGACGCGGCCGAAGTCGAGGCCGACCTGCACGTCGTAATGAGGGAACGGCCGCAGCACCTCGCGCGACACGTGGAACTCACGCCGGAACATCGGCCAAACTGGCTGGCCCTCGGCGACCAGCGCGACGCGGTTCATCAGGCGCGAATCGATCCACGCCTTTGTCTTGCCGCGCAGTTGGCGATCGTAATAGTCGGCCGGCAGGTTCTTGAGGTTCTCGGCCTCCGGGTTGATGTGGTAGCCGGTGATCTGGCCGCGCGCGTCGAACTCCTCGATCAGCGCGGCCGGCTGCATGTACAGGCCCCACGAGTCCGGCCATTCGTACAGCGCGCGATCGGCCTCAGCCAGGCCGACCGGCGGGTCAAGCCCATATGCCATCGTAGCGAGCCAGTGGTCCTCGTCTGGCGCGTTGCCGTCGCCGAGCACGCCGCGCCACGTCGGGCCACCATGCTCCTGCGGCGGGTAGCGCAAACGCGAGTCGGCCTCGTCGAAAAGCTCCTTCTCGATGAAGGGCAGTTCGTTGAAGCAGACGCCGGTGTATTCGGTTGAGCGCAGCTTCTTGACATCGTCGGTCTTGTCGAGCGAGATGAAGTCGACTTCGCAATGGACCGGCCCGCCCTCGAAGGGATAGCGCAGTTTGTGACCCATCGTCGCCCCATAAGTAAAGCGACCGTATGTGTCTTCCGGGTAGGTCTCCAGCCAAGTGCGGATTGTGGAGCGTTTCAGGTCCGGCATCGTATTGCGCACCATCGCGAAGCGCGTATATCTAACGCCGTCTTTTTGGCTTGGCCGCTGCTCTTGGGCGTGGCGACCGACGCGCAGACACATGGCCTTAGTCTTGCCGCTGCCGATTGGGCCTCCGATATAATCCACCGGATGATTGGCGAGGATGAAATCTGCCGCTTTGGTGCCGCCGATGAAATTGAAGACGGAACTCACGGCATTCTCGCTTCCTGGACCTGCATCATGCGGGCGCGCGCGGCGCGCAGGATCGGCAGGATTTTGGCGTCATCGTCATCTTCGGCCTTGTCGCTGTCGCCGGCGGCCTCGTAGGGGCCTTGGTACAGATCGGGGGGAACGGTTTCAGCCGAAATTCTCTCGCTCTCGGTTTCCGAGACGTAGGTCGCCAGTTCCTTTTCGTAGGCATCGATGTCCTGATCTGACCAGCCGTCGAGCTTGAGGTTCATGTGCTCGAAGCCGGTCGCCCACCAGTGAGCGGACTTGGCGCCCGGCCCTTCCCAATAGGCCTTGTCGAGCCGCGTCATAATCCACCACTCGAGGCCTTCGTGGCAGCAGAGGTACTTGTCGGGCTCGACGCCCATCTTGAGCCGCGCCGGCACGCCTTCGTCGATGTAGGTCACAATCCCGTCGGTCGAGCGGCCGGCGAGGTAGGGGACGAGGAACTGCCGAGAGACGATGCACGGCCAGGGGTGGAAGTTCTGCAAGCCGGGGTATTTCTGGAACAGCGAGACGATGGCGCTGACCGGCGCGGCTTCGGAGGGTTTGTCGCCGGAACTCATGCCTTCCAATCCTTGTCTTCGAGCGGAAAGACCTTGAAGCCCTCGACCCACAGATAGAGCAGCGCCGAGTCGGCCGCCGTGAGGGTCGGGCTTGGTTTCATGAGCCGAAACATTCTGTCGAGCACCTCGCGCGCGCCGTTGCCGGGGTTCGGCGGCGGCCGGCGCGCGGCCAGGTCGACGACCTTGCCGGTCACTTCTTGCCTCCCTTCGACTTCCCCGCGGTCCGCATGGCAATCGCGATCGCCTGCTTCTGCGGCCGGCCGGCGTGCATCTCGGTCTTGATGTTCTGCGAGATGACTTTCTTGCTGGAGCCCTTCTTGAGCGGCATCATACTCCTCCATCTGCGGGCGGCGGCGGCGCGCCGATGATGTTGGGGAACGCCGGCATACCGGGACGCGGCGGCTCGACGAGGCTGGCGACGGCGGGGATTCCCACGCGGGTCATCTTCTCACAGTGCTTGGCGATGATCATTTCGTCCTTTTCGGACGCCGGCGCGATGATCAGCCGGAGGTCGGCGCCGTTGTCCATCCGCTCGATCTTCGCCTGGAGCTTAACGCCGAGCAGCACGGCGCCAATCTCGGGATCGGGCGACAGGTCGCTCAAGGTTCCCTCGCGCAGCACAATCGTCTTGACGAGGCCGATCTTCTTGAGGTTGCGGCCCCACTCGCGCAACTCAAAGCCGTAGCGCTGGACGAAGTACTCGGGCAGGTTGAACACGGCCGACACCGCGCCGCGCGGTTTGTCGCGGTTGACTTCGGCCGCCGCCCGATGCGCCCGCATGATCCCCGGCAGGTCCTCGCAGTGCTTGGCGACGCGCGCCGCGTCCACCTCGTCGTCAGGCTGGATGACCAGCCGAACGGCTTTGGTCGTCGGGTTGACCGTGACGTCGCAGCGCAGCTTGACCTTGCCCTGGTGCCTGGCGGCGAGAACCGACGTGGCGCCCGGCGGGTTCCACAGCATGATCTCCAGGAATTGCCCCTTCGTCTCGAGCCCCGCCGCCCAATCGAGCAGCTCCTGCGAATAGACCTTCAAGAAGGCCTCCGGAATGCGCAGGAACTCCGCCGCGACGCCGGGTCGGTTGTCGTTGACTGGCCGCTGGATCGTGATGCTCATAGCCTCAAAGCCCTCTTGGTGAGCGGGTCGCCCTGATAGTCCACGTTGCAGCCCGCCGCCTTGAGAATGGCCGAGCCCAGCTTGATTGCGTCCTCCGGCGACAACACGCAACCGGCGGCGCCGAGGATCACCCTCACGCCGCCGGAAATGTCGCGGTCGACGCGCAGCTCCTGAAACGCGCCCTTCGTCTTGAGAAACAGCTTCGGGTCGACTTCGATCATGGCTTTTCCCTCGCCTTCGCCATCGCCTTGCGGGTCCGCCAGCCCTTGCGGGAGGCGGCCGTTGAACGTGCGAAGGCTTCTGGCGGTAACTCAAGCGCCTTCTCAACCGAATCGTGTAACCGCTTCATCGCCGCCTCGGGATCGTTGTAAAGAATTTCGTATCGAGATGGAGATTTGCTTTTCAGTTCCAACGAAACGGCATCATCGCAATAATGGTGTTCGTAGTGATGATGCTGGCAAAGCCACCTAACTTCCAAGGGCCTTAGATAGTCGTCGTGGTGAGCTTCAGCATTTGGATTGCCACAAACCTCACACGCCGCGGCGACGAGTTCCCCATCTCTGCGAGCACGGGAAACCGCACTCCGCGCCTCGTTCTTTATGGAGGACCACCGTTTTTGGTTAAAGCCGGGGTTCTTTTGGATTGACATCATCGCCTCGTAACGGTACACACATGACACCAACCGGGGCGGAATGCAAGAGGAAAAAATGAGCGCAGGTCGAGACGCACTGCGAGATGTCTTCCGAACGAATTGCACAATTGACGACCCGATGTGCCTTGAGTCGGAAACGTCCATTACGGTCGAGGCCTTGCGGGCGCTAGGCTACGTCATCGTGCCGGTCGAGCCAACCCGAGAAATGACGGCGGCCGCGCAGACCAGGTGGAACGCCGGCCACGACAGAACGGCTTGGCGGCTCATGATCGACGAGGCCCTCAAATGATCCTTCTCGCCGTGACATTCGTGTTCGTCATCTTCCTGATTGCGGTACTGTGGCCATGACCCCCATCGTCTCCTACCTCCGCGTCTCAACGCAAAAGCAGGGCTTCTCCGG
>CAZVYV010000090.1:2466-10003 GCA_964630985.1 uncultured Occallatibacter sp. | reverse complement strand
TTTACCCTCAAGAGCGGAATGAACATTCGGCGCATGCTTCTCTTCTCTTCCCTGGCCGTTGCCGGTGTCGCCTGCGCGGCTTTCGTCGTCTTCGCTAAACAATCCAGCGCACCGGCAAGTCAGGAAGTTCCTGATGCACCCCAGGCGACTCCCGAGGCCACAACCGTTCCCAACGGACCATCCGTGGTCATGGATACGTCGATGGGCCGGATCACCTGCCAGTTCTATCAGAAGCAGTCGCCCAAGGCCGTGGCTAACTTCATCGCATTGGCCGAGGGCACGAAGGATTGGACCGATCCGGTCACGAAGAAGGTCGAGCGCCACAAGCCGTACTACGACGGCACGATTTTTCATCGCGTCATTCCGGAGTTCATGATTCAGGGCGGCGATCCAGCGGGCACTGGAATGGGCGATCCCGGCTACGTCTTCGACGATGAATTCGATCCCAGCCTGAATTTCGACCGGCCGGGCCGGCTGGCAATGGCCAACAGCGGACCGAACACGAATGGGGGTCAGTTCTTTATCACCGAGCAAGCGACGGATTTTCTCGATCAGCATTACACGCTCTTTGGCCAATGCGATGATGCGAGTGTCGTCGTTGTGAAGGCCATCGCGCGCGTGCCGCGCGATTCGAGCGACAGGCCGCTGACTCCCGTGGTGTTGGCGAAAGTAACCATCGTGCCCGATGGGCAGGCGATTCCGCCTCCGCCTCCGCCTCCACCGCCGCCGCCACCACCGCCGTCCGCTGACGCTCCATCGGCCGCGGCGCACAAACCGGTTATCATCAGCCCCGGAATTGCAGCCGGACTCATCATCGCCAAAACCGCGCCCGTCTATCCTGTCGACGCCAAAGCCGCTCATGTCCAGGGTACGGTCGTACTCAACGCGGTCATCGGCACCGATGGCACAATCAAGGAGCTAACTGTGGTGAGTGGGCCAGATATGCTGCGGCAGGCTGCACTCGATGCCGTCAAACAATGGCGCTACAGGCCTTATCTGCTCAACTACGAGCCTGTCGAGGTCCGCACCACAATCAACATCATCTTTACCCTGGCCCGCTAACGGGCCTTGTCAACCCATTTCACACGAGGAACCATCATGGCATTAGCAGCAGGAACGTACGCCGTCTTCACGACCAGCGAAGGAAAAATTACCGTTCGGCTTTTTGAGGCCGACGCGCCCATCACCGTCAAGAACTTTATCGAACTGGCCGAAGGCGGCAGGGAGTGGTCTCATCCAGTCACGCGCGCCAAGTCCAAGGATAAGCTGTTCAACGGCACCATTTTCCACCGAGTAATTCCCGACTTCATGATTCAGGGCGGTGATCCGGCCGGCACTGGAATGGGCGGGCCGGGATACCGCTTCGAGGACGAGACCAGGGGCTCGGCGCATAAGTTCGACAAGCCATTCAAGCTGGCGATGGCCAACGCCGGACCGAACACGAACGGCAGCCAGTTCTTCATCACCGTGGCCGCGACGCCGTGGCTTACCGGCAACCACACCATCTTCGGCGAAGTGGTTGAAGGCGAAGACGTCGTAACCAAAATTTCAAAGGTGCCGCGGAATGCTGGGGACAAGCCCCACAAGCCCGTGGTGCTCGAGTCTGTGACGATCGAGCGGGTCAGCTAGAACACTCCGCGCACAGCTTCAGGATGGCCTCGCCAAACCGTTCCGCCTTAGCGGGGCCGATCCCGTCGACCGCCAGTAATTGCGCCACATTCGCAGGGCGCGCCCTCGCCACTGCCTGCAGCGTGCGGTCATGCAGCACCAGGAAAGCCGGGACGCCCAGCCGCTTGGCTTCGGCGGTTCGCCACTCCCTGAGCATCGCGACAAAAACTTCGGAGGCTGGGTCGGCCGGCTCCGGATTTGTTTCCGCGCCGGTCGGATTCCGCGAAGCGATCCGGGCGCTCGTTGTGGCTTTCTTCTTCCGAGGTGGGTCCGCGTTGCCGGCTTCAAACTCATCGGCAATTCCGTCAGCGATAAGCAGCGGCAGCGGCGCTGTGGCCGTGACTTCCAACCCCGTTTCCGTCAGCAGCACTTTGCGGAAACGCAGCATCTCACCGTTTTTCTCGAACTCCGCTTCCTCTATATTGATGACTCCCGCGCGCGCCATCGCATCGAGCAGCGCGTCAAAGTCGCCGCGGGTCATTTCGCTCGCAATTTCGAGGCTCCGTTGCAGCGCGCCCGCGGCCATGTAGGCTACCGGCCTCAGCTTGCCCACAATCGCCTGGACGACGCCGCGCTCGGTTGGCGTCGCTCGCCGGAACTGGCGCAGCACCGCGCCCGCCGGATCGCAAATGTCGCAGAGTCCGCAGGGTTGGTTGGCATCCTTCGCGTCGCCAAAATGCAGCACCAGCGCGGACATCCGGCATGTGCTCGATCGCGTAAATCGCAGCACTTGCTCGAACTGCTCCGCGCGATACTGCGCCTGGATCGTGTAAGTTTTCTTCCATCCCGGCGCGCCTTTGGAGACAGCGCCTCCGAAGCCGACGCGCGCGCCGCCATGGATTTCGAGCTTCTCCAGAGCCTTGTCGAACTCCTCCTGGTCCAGTTTCGACGCGTCGCGCAACTCCTCGACGGGTCGCGGTTCCTCTCCAAGCGCGGCAAAGACTTCGTTCAGGTGTTGCGCGGGCGGATAGTCGCGGTTCAGGAAAAAGTTGTGCGTCCGCTGATCGGCGTAGGAGTGCATCAGGTAAGTCCGGCTCAAGGCTCCGTCGCGGCCGGCGCGACCAATCTCCTGATAGTAGCCCTCGAGTGTAGCCGGCAAACCGGCGTGAATCACAGTCCGGATGTCGGCTTTATCGATCCCCATGCCAAAAGCAATGGTCGCCACTACCACTTCCAATTCGCCGGCCTGAAATGCCTTCTGCACGCGTGTGCGCGTTTCCGGGTCGAGCCCGGCATGGTAGGCGGCAGCTCGGACGATGGGCGACAGCTCCGCAGCCAGACTCTCGGATTGCTTTCTTGACGTGGCGTAAACGATCGCAGGACGGCGTATCGGCGATGCGAGCAACTTGCAGATGGCGCTCGCGCGCGCCGGCACCGCGACCTCAACCACTTCGATGGCGAGATTCTCGCGACGGAAGCCGTGGATGAACTTGAGGGAATTTGCCATGCACAGTTGCGCAAGGATGTCCGCCTGCACTGTGGGCGTGGCTGTCGCCGTTAGCGCAATCACAGGCGGGGGATCGGGAGAATTGCGAAACCCGGGCAGATACTCGCCGAGCATGCGGTAGTCGGGCCGGAAATCGTGTCCCCATTGCGAGATGCAATGCGCCTCGTCAATGGCAATCAGTGCCAGCTTGCGCTTGGCCAGCATCTCGGGAAATCCGGGCACGCGCAGCCGCTCAGGCGCAATAAAGAGAAACTGCAGCCCGCCTTCAAGGTACTCCGCGCACGCCTGTCGGGACGCAACGCGGTCCAGGCCGGAATGAATTCGCGCCACGCGAAGGCCGAGCGCTGTCAGTTTCGCCGCCTGGTCTTCCATGAGAGAGATCAAAGGCGAGATGACCAGCGCAGTTCCGCCGCGCGCGATGGCGGGCAACTGGTAGCAGAGCGACTTCCCTGCCCCGGTGGGCATCACCAGCAAAAGGTTGCGTCCCTCGATCGCCGCGTCGCACACCTTCTCTTGATTGGCGCGAAAGCCGGCAAAGCCAAAGACAGACTGCAAGAGCCCAATCGGAGTGTCCGCATGAGAAGAAACCGTCAAAAGAGTCCCACTTCCAAAAGAGAAAGATTTCTAATCCAATTGTCTGCTTTTATCGGAAAACCTGCTGGAACGAAATCGCACGAAACGCAGGCAGTCTTCATAGTGTAAAGAGAGAGTGGACGAGCAGGGCAGGCCTCTTGCTTCGGCAAGGCGTCTCTCAGTTTGGACTCAATGAAGCTGCTGCGGCCTCACGTATGATTTTAGACATGGGCGCGAGCGGAATTGTCGATATAGCCAGCCGTCATTCGGTGGACGCGATCGTGCAAAAGGTGCGCGACCTTCTGGAGGCGAAGGGCGTAACTTTATTTGCGATTGTGGATCATAGCGGCGAAGCAGAAAAAGCGGGGATGAAGATGCGCCCCACCAAGCTGCTGATCTTCGGGAACCCGAAGGCGGGAACCCCGGTAATGCTGGCAGCGCCGAGCATCGCGATCGATCTGCCGCTCAAGCTTCTTGTCTGGGAAGACGATTCCGGAAAAGTCTGGATTTCCTATAATTCCGCAGAATATCTGCGCGATCGCCACAATGTTCCCGATGAATTGATGAAGAACATTGCCGCAGCGGAAGGAATCGCGGCGAAAGCAGCCGAAGAGTGAGCGAAGCGGAATCAGGCGAGAAGCGGCGAGGCCCCGCGACGAGCGCGCCGTCGGAAGGGCTGAACACAGAGGGCCCGGACGCGGAGCAAAGATCGCGCGCGTTGAGCGGCCCGTCGCACGCGTGGCGCGCGCTGCGGCACCGCAACTTCAGACTTTTCTTCGGCGGCCAGACCATCTCGCTGACCGGCACGTGGATGACGCGCATTGCCACGTCGTGGCTGGTGTACCGGCTGACGGGGTCGGCGCTGCTGCTGGGCACGGTGAGCTTCGCCGGTCAGATTCCTGCATTTCTCTTTGCGCCTTTCGCCGGCGTTTGGGTCGATAGGCTCGACCGCAGGCAAGTGTTGGTTTGGACGCAGACGCTGGCGATGATTCAGTCGTTTCTGCTGGCGGCACTCACGCTTTCCGGACACATCACCATTAGCCTGATTCTGATTTTGAGCGTGATGCAGGGCGTCGTGAATGCCTTTGACATGCCGGGCCGGCAGGCGTTCATGGTGGAGATGGTAGGCGACCGCGCCGACCTGGGCAACGCGATCGCAATCAATTCGTCCATGGTCAACATGGCGCGGTTGATCGGACCTTCGCTGGCCGGGATGCTGATTGCGGTGACCAGCGAGGGGTGGTGCTTCCTGGTCGACGGCATCAGTTACATTGCGGTGATTGCTTCGTTGCTGATGATGCAACTGAATGCGACGGCAATCCAACGAAGGGCCACTTCGATGTTGACGGAATTGAAGGAAGGCTGGAGTTACGTTGTGGGCTTTCTGCCGATTCGCACAATTCTGATGCTGTTTGCCGTGGTTAGCTTGATGGGCATGCCGTTCGTAGTCCTGATGCCGATCTTTGCCGCCAGAGTGTTGCACGGTGGCCCCCACACGCTCGGGTTCCTGATGGGCGCGATGGGCGTGGGCGCGCTCATCTCTGCTCTGTCGCTCGCGATGCGCAGGAGCGTGCGCGGATTGATTCGGATGATTCCGGTTGCTGCGGCTGTCTTTGGATTCGGGTTGATCGGCTTTGGTCTTTCGCATGTTTTCTGGTTGTCGATGCTGATGGTGCTCGTCGCGGGCATGGGGATGATGCAGGGAATGGCGGCGAGCAATACGATCATCCAGACGCTGACGGATGAAGACAAGCGCGGGCGCGTCATGAGCTACTACACGATGGCCTTTATGGGGATGGCGACATTTGGCAGCCTGCTGGCGGGAACGTTGGCCCATGCGATTCCGCCGACGCCGATCTTGCTGATCAAGGGAACGCCGCTGGCGGGCGCGCAATGGACAGTGATCCTGAACGGAGTCGTGGTGATTATTGGTGCGGCGTGGTTCGTCACGCGACTTCCCGCCCTGCGCCGAGTGGTGCGGCCGATCTACCAGGAGATGGGAATTATTCCGTCGGCGCGGGAGATGGCGGCCGAGCAGGTGCAGAACTGAAGTCTGGAAGCCTACTGCTTAACGCCGCAGAGATGGACCTCGACGCCCAGTTCGGCGAGCGTTGCAGCTTTCGTTGTGAGCGCGTCATCCGCTCCCTCCGCTGAAGAGGCATACGCCACGTTCAAGTGATTGGCGCGATGGCGAGCCATCATCTGATTTTGGCTGACGCCGTGCAGGATTGTGTGGACGATGGGCCACTGCACCGTGGTTTCGCGCCAACGGCGCTCGGTTTCTTGAGCCGGCAAACTTACGACTGTGCCACGGCCGAGGTCGGCGTGCAGAGCGCCACCCTCGACGAAGACGCGACTCCAAACGATCTCGCCAGGCTTGCCGACGCCTTTGAGCGATCCGCCGCCGAGTGGGAAGTACATGGCGGGCTGACGCTCGCTGGTGGCTCCCGCATAGCCGCCAACGAAGTGATTGGCAGGCGCGGCGCCTGAGATCTGCAGCAGCCAGACGAAAGCGTCAATTTCGCGGGAGCCATCTGAGCCATGGCCTTTGTAGTGCTCTCCCCAGCGCACATCGTGGAGCGTGGTTGAAGGGTCAATGCCGAGCGCCTTCCAGCAGAGATTGGTGACTAGAGCGTCGACGCCTGCGCATTCATCCACTTCATTGAAGTGTGGAAGTGGGTTTCCGGCATAAAGTTCGTTCGTAGTCCCCTCCGCATAAACCGGCGGGCGAACGGAATTGTTGAGCATGCCTTCGGCTAGATCCGACGCCGGCGCCATGTCCTTGAGTCCCTGCTGATACTGAATGCCGATGGCGTCGCAGCCGAATTCGTCGGCGATGCGGACCGCCGCGATGTACATGCGGCACTGATCGAGCACCTGTTCGAGCGTGAGTTCAGTCGCTTCATCCTTGCCGAAGGTGAATCTGACCCCTTTATCCACGAGCCATTGATAAACAGCCTGCGCCTCGGCGTCGCCGACCGTGCGCATTTTGGCGACGAGAGCGGATTGGCTGAGCCGCTCCTTGAAAATCCCTGCAGGATTGAGCAACTCGTCGTCGATGATGGCGTTGTACATTCCCATACATCCTTCATCGAAGACGCCCATAATAGCTTTTCGGCGTCTCAGCTCGGCGGCAAGCCGCGCGCCCAGTTGCGCACTCGCTGCCGGCAGCTTGCCCTTGTCGAACGCATGAACGTGCGAAAGATCATGTGTGACTTTACCGTCGCGCAGCCATTCATCGAGCGCGTTTTGAAAATATTCATCGGTAAAGTCCTTGCTCCAGATCGAGGAAAACGGCTTCCCGGCCTTCACAAGGGAGCCGTTCAGATTGAGCAGACCGACAAGTCCCGGCCACTGGCCTGACCAATTGGCGACGGTGAGAATCGGCCCGCGATGTGAGCGCATTCCCGGAAGAACATGATGGCTGTACTGCCAGGCCGCTGTCGCGA
Source organism: uncultured Occallatibacter sp. (assembly GCA_964630985.1). Classification (GTDB taxonomy): domain Bacteria; phylum Acidobacteriota; class Terriglobia; order Terriglobales; family Acidobacteriaceae; genus Telmatobacter. The sequence continues at coordinate 2,866 of CAZVYV010000090.1, read as the reverse complement.
AGACGAGCCGGGCCTCTGGATGGATCCTCATAAAGACGTCCATGCCCTGGCGCTGCGAACCGATGAATCCGTGTTTCAATTTCTCGTCGTAGGCGTGAGCGCGGACGAGCTTGATCCCCTTTTGCGCGAACGCTGCGGTCAGTTTTTCTTCCATGTCGCGCTGCGCGGGCCAGCAGGCCTGGTTGGCGGAGAGGCGCAGATCGCCACTAGTGACAAGGAGAACCTCATTCGCTGCCGGCATTTCGCCTTCGTGATTTGCGTTTGCCATTGGGATCGCTTCCTGCTGATGAATTCGTTTACACCAAGGAGCAATATACACCGCTGCGCGAAGCGAGGTTTGCGGGATCGACAGTTAGGATGGAAGTGGCTCCGCAGGTTGGAGCCGGCGTGCCGGAACTCG